>UROL01000001.1 GCA_900549495.1 uncultured Eubacteriales bacterium
TCTACACAAGGCTATTCGTCGGCAGCGTCAGATGTGTATAAGAGACAGGAGGAAAAGCCCGGCAAGGTTTCGGAAAAGGATGCAAGGGAGTCTGCCAAGCAGGTGGCCATGGAGATTCAGCAGGGGAACGCCGCCCCACAGGCGGAATATTGTTTTCCTCCCATTGGGCTGCTGAAACGTCCCACCGGTGCCAGTGCAGATGGCACGGATGAAATGCGGGAGAACTCTCGCCGTTTGAATGAGACCCTGATGAGCTTTCATATTGATGCCCATATCATCAATGTTACCCGGGGGCCCAGCGTTACCCGGTACGAGGTGGAGCTGGACAAGGGTGTTCGCTTGAACAAGCTGACCAATTGTGCCGATGATATAGCACTGAGCCTGGGGGCATCCGGTGTCCGTATTGCCGCCGTGCCCGGGAAAATCTCCATTGTGGGTATTGAGGTTCCCAACCGGGCGGTTACTACAGTATCTCTGCGGGAAGTGATTGATTCACCGGAGTTTGGCAAGTCTAAGTCCAAATCCTCTTTTGCCGTGGGCAAGGATATCGGCGGCTCCTGCATTGTGGGTAACATTGCAAAGATGCCCCATATGCTGATTGCCGGTACCACCGGCTCCGGTAAATCTGTGTGCATGAACTCCATTATCATCAGCCTTTTGTATAAATCCGGCCCAGAGGACGTTAAGCTCATCATGGTGGATCCCAAAATGGTGGAGCTTGGCATTTACAATGGGATTCCCCATTTGCTGATTCCTGTGGTGACGGATCCGAAGAAGGCTGCCGGTTCCCTGCAATGGGCGGTGACGGAGATGCTCCGCCGCTATAAGATGATGTCCGACTTGGGCGTGCGGGACTTGGAGTCCTACAACGGTATTGTGGTGCAGGAAGAGGGAGGGCAGAAGCTGCCCCAGGTGGTGATTATCATCGACGAGCTGGCCGACCTGATGCTGGTTGCCGCCAAGGAGGTGGAGGATTCCATCTGCCGAATCGCTCAGATGGGCCGTGCCGCCGGTATGCACCTGATTATCGCCACCCAGCGTCCCTCTGCGGATGTAATTACCGGACTGATGAAGGCCAATATCCCCTCCCGCATTGCCTTCGCTGTTGCCTCTGCCATGGAGTCCCGGATTATTTTGGATACCCAGGGTGCGGAAAAGCTGGTGGGCAAGGGCGACATGCTTTATGCCCCCATTGGCATCGGCAAGCCGCTGCGGGTACAGGGCTGCTTCGTAACAGATGCCGAGGTCGAGGCCGTTGCCGGCTATGTAAAAGAGCACTACATGGCGGACTATAACCAGCAGGTATTGGAGGAAATAGAGAAGAAGGCCCAGCAGACGGGTAAGAGCGGAAAAGCTGCTCTTGCTGAACCGGAACCCACTGGCGAAGAGCTGGAGGGGGACGAGATGCTCCCGGCTGCCGTGGATGTGATTCTGGAAACGGGTCAGGCTTCGGTTTCCATGCTCCAGCGCCGCTTGAAGCTGGGCTATGCCAGAGCAGCCAGAATTGTGGATGAGATGGAGGAAAAGGGAATCGTTGGCCCCTTCCAGGGCTCAAAACCCCGGGCAATCCTTGTCACAAAAGAGCAATGGGCCGCTATGAAGGGCGGAGCAGAGCAGATGACAATGGACGATATGGATTTAGAACCAATCCCGGAAGAGATTGACGAATAAAATGGAAGAGATGGCTTTTCTGCGGAAGAGCCATCTTTTTTTTCCCGGTTATGTGTAAATATTTTCCTGTTGGCCGCATGGCATCTGCGATAGGCACATAGGCTTTCCCAGGAGTGATGCAAATGACGTGTGCATGGAATGAGCTGCTGTCCATCCTGCCCCTGGGGCTACGCAGTCAGGCAGCGCCCTATGAGAAGGAGCTCCAGGAGATTCGGCTGCGTCTGAATCGGCCACCGGAGTTTGTGCTTGGCTTCCGCTGCTGCATGGGGGCCGGAGTTGTAACCCAGGAGGATTTGAACCACTGCATCAACGCTGCCAGCCGGTATTCTCCCTGGTCTGCCGCCACCCTTTCCTGGGGGTATCTCACCGCTCCCGGCGGGCACCGCATTGGCGTTTGCGGCGAGGCGGTTGTTAAGGATGGGACATTCTCCGGTATTCGATGCCCCCGCTCTGCGTGCATCCGTGTAGCACGGGATTTTTTGGGATTGTCCGGGAAAATTCCATTGCGGGGACAGGCTATTTTGATACTGGGTGCACCCGGCTGGGGCAAGACCACTTTACTGCGGGATGTAGCAAGAAAAATTGCCGAGACACGGACCGTTGCCGTGGTAGATGAGCGGCAGGAGCTTTTCCCACCGGGATTTCGGGAGGGGAGACGGATGGACATTCTGTATGGCTGCCCCAAACGGCAGGGCATGGAGGTGGTGCTGAGAACTATGACTCCTGATTTTATCGCTGTAGACGAAATCACCTCTGAAGAGGACTCTGCGGCAATCCTCCAGGTACACGGATGCGGTGTGGGACTGCTGGCCACTGCCCATGCCGCCGATATGGGGGATTTTCGTCGCAGAGAAATCTATGGAGCCCTGGTTAAAAGCCACGTATTCGATACATTTCTGGTTTTGCACCCGGATAAAACCTTTCATTTGGAGGAAAACGGCCTATGAGCTACAAATGGATTGGCTCCATCCTGATTATCGGAAGCTGCACCGGCTTCGGAATATCCATTGCAGTTCGCCAGATGCGGGAGGAATCTTTGCTGCGGCAGCTATGCCGCATTTTGGATGAAATGCTGTGGGAGCTTCCGTTTCAGCTGACACCCCTGCCGGAACTGCTCCGCCATGCGGCAGGGCGGGAGAAAAGTATGCTGGGGGAGCTTTTTTCTGCCGTAGCAGACCAAATGGACAGACAGGTGCTCCCGGATGCTCTGAGCTGTATGCACTCGGAGCTTCGTGAGAATATTGCTGCCTATCCCCGACTGCGGAAAATACTGCTGCTTCTGGGGGCATCTCTTGGAAGATTCGACCTGACCGGACAGCTAAAGGGACTGACTGCCGTTCGGGAGCAGTGCGGGCAGCAGCTGCAGGAGCTGCACACAGATCGGAGCACCAGACTTCGTAGCTATCGGGTTTTGGGCTTGTGCGCCGGGGCGTCCCTGGTGATTTTATTACTTTAATATGGAAATTGATCTGATTTTCAAAATTGCTGCCATCGGCATCATTGTGTCCATACTTAACCAGGTGCTCTCCCGTTCCGGCCGGGACGAGCAGGCCACCATGACCACACTGGCCGGTCTGGTTGTGGTGCTGATGATGCTGGCACAGAAAATAGCAGAGCTATTTAATCTGGTCAAGCAGTTATTTCAGTTTTAATGGACTTATTTTGGAAAACACTGGGAGCGGCTCTGATAAGTGGAATCCTGACCATGGTATTGGACCGGCAGAGCAGGGACTATTCCATTATGGTGACAGTGGCTGCCTGCGGCATGATGGCCATAGTGGCAGCGAAATTCCTGTCCCCTGTGCTGGATTATCTGGGCAAGCTGGAGACACTGGGGGATCTGCGTAGCGACATGCTCCTGGAGCTTTTGAAAATCTTCGGCATTGGTATGTCCGGAGAAATGGCTGCAACGGTATGCATAGATGCCGGGAATTCTTCACTGGGCAAGGGAATTCGCTTTCTTTCCAATGCGGCCATTTTGTATTTGTCGATACCGATTTACGCTTCATTAACCGGCTTGCTGGTTCAGATTTTGGGGGATGTATGAAAGTCCTTCTGAGCATGCTGCTTTCAATTTGCCTTTCTTTCATGCTTATTCCCGGCGCAGCAGCGGAGGAGCTTTCGCCGCCAGCTGTGCCGAAGGATGCAGCAAGGTGGATGCCTGACGTTGGAGACGAATTGGGAAGCGGCTTACTTTCCATGGTGCATAAGGTTCTTCCGTCAGCGTATCAGGAATTGCGGGAGGCGCTTCGGGTTGGTCTGGCGGTGTTCTGTGCCGGTTTCCTGGTGACTATTTTGCTGTCTGTAGGCTGCCCTTCCATGGCAACGGAAATCACAGGGGCTGCTTGCATTGGCGGGCTAATGCTGCGGGATTCCCATATCCTCATCGGTCTGGCAGTGGACACGGTGACGGAAATCAGCGAGTATTCCAAGCTCTTTTTACCGGTGCTTACGGCGGCGTCCTCGGCTCGGGGGGCCATGACCTCCTCTGCCGCACTGTATGTGGGCACAACAGCGGTGACCGCCTTTCTGATGAGCGCCCTGCGCCGGGTGCTGGTGCCTGGGGTGTATCTGTTTTTGGCCGCCTCCATCGCCAGCTGCGCCTTGGGGGAGGAATCCTTGAAGCAAATCCGGGAATCCCTGAAAAAGCTATCCGGCTGGTTCCTAAAGACGGTACTTACTGCATTTCTAACCTATATGAGCATAACCGGCGCCATTACCGGTGCCGCAGACAAGACGGCGCTGAAAGCAGCAAAGGCGGCCATTTCTGCCGCAGTTCCGGTAATTGGAAAAAATCTGGCGGATGCCTCCGAGGTGCTGCTGCTCAGCGCGGATATTGCCAGGAACTCCATTGGCGTCTATGGAATCTATGCATTTGCGGCCATGGCGCTTTCCCCTTTTTGTAAGATTGGCGCCCATTATCTGGTGCTGAAGGGCACAGCGGCCCTGTGCGCCGTACTTGGCTGCAAAAGAATGACCAAGCTGGTGGAGGATTTCTGCACGGCTATGGGAATTCTGCTGGGGATGACAGGGGTAATGTGTGCGCTTTCTATTATAGGAACCGTGTGCTTTATGAAGGGGGCCATGTAAATGGAAATGCTTCGCAGCTATGTGCTAAGCGTGGTTTGTGCTGCACTGGTGTGTGGAGTTTTAGCAGACCTGTCGGAAAAAACAGGATTTGCCAAGCCCCTCCGGCTGGTGTGCAGTATTTTCATGGCCTACACTCTGGTCAGCCCGCTGATTCGTCTCCGCTTTCCCAGCTGGGAGGTTCGGAACAACTGCTATTGGGCAGATGCCAAAAGTGCAGCTGCCCGAGGGGAGAATCTCCATGCGTTATCCGTTGCCGCAATCATACGTCAGGAAACAGAAGCATATATCTTGAAGGAAGCCAAATCCATCGGCGCTAACCTGGAGGTGAAGGTCGAGCTGAGCACCGGGGATCCACCTGTTCCGGCAGCTGTTACGTTACAGGGGGATTTTGATGCGTCTGTTGAAGTGCAGCTTGGCAGGCTGCTTGCGGATGAACTTGGCATACCAAAGGAGCATCAGACATGGATCAGACAGTCGCCCCCTTCCTCCGACAATTCTTCTCCAAATACAAGCATGTTTTCCTGATTCTTTTGGTGGGAGTCCTTTTTATGCTTCTGCCTGTGGGCAGCAGAGAATCGGCCACAAATGTGCAGGAGTCGTCCAACCGGCAGTCGGAGGAAACCGAGGATTTGCAGCAAAAACTCTCGAATTTGCTGAGCCAGATGGCGGGGGCGGGGCGAGTGAAGGTTTTGCTTACGGAAGCCACAGGGGAGCAGATTTTCTATCAGGAGGATAGGGATACCTCAGCCAGCGGCCAGTCACAGACCACACGGACGGATACGGTTATTGTGACAGACGGCACCCATAGCCAGGAAGGGCTGATTCGTCAGGTAAATCCGCCTACTTACCTGGGGGCTGTGGTGCTGTGCCAGGGAGCGGATCAGCCGTCTGTCCGGTTTGCAATTACAGAAGCAGTTGCAAACGCAACCGGGTTGGGGTATCACAAAATAACCGTCTTGAAAATGAAATGAATGGAGGATTCGTTTTATGAAAACATGGAAGAAGAACATTGTAGCGGCAGCCGTCCTGGTTACCGTCTGCGCCGGAATCTATGTCAATTGGCTCTATACGGAGCAGGAGCCGGTACAGAGCCTTTCCGAAACGCTGGACTATGAGAAGGTCATGTCCGAGGATGGCCTGCTTCTTACCGAGGATGTGGCTGCCATTACAGCAGGAGAGGACGTCAGCACCACCGCTACCGATTATTTTGCGGCGGTTCGCCTGTCCAGGCAGCAGGCAAGAGACAATGCCTTTAATATGCTTCAAGAGGTTATGACCTACAGTGAAACCGACAAGGCAGCGGAATCGGCGCTGGATTTGGAGGATATTGTCCAAACGGCCCTCAGCGAGGCTCAGATTGAAAGCCTGATTATTGCCAAGGGCTACCAGGACTGCGTAGCTTATATGACCTCCGAGGGAATTTCCGTTGCCGTTTCCTCGCCGGAGGGTGGACTGCAATCGGCGGATGTGGCCGTGATTGCGGACGTGGTCATGTCCCAGTCGGATTATGGCCTGAAAGATATCCGTGTGGTGGAAGTGCAATAAACAGTCGGGCGTTATGGGGAAGGGGGCAGTGCTGCCTCCTTCTTTTTGCTGTGAGCTGTTTAGAATTGAAAAGCAGAAAACTTGGGCTTCGGCGAATAGTAACTATGTTTGGCTGTGGATATTCTCGAGAAGATGGATAGCCGAAACGCAATGAAAATTTTATTGCTATTTTAGAACAAATGTATTATAATAAGAAAAAGTAACTGGAATGTTATCAAACTGTGCCTGACGGAATCGTAGCTGGCGGTTTCGTTTGGCGAATGATGGATATTGCTAATATTCACATCTTTGAAAAGTTCACAGTGAAATGTAGGAAATTCTCATCACAGATACGTTGGTGGACAGCGGGACGTACCCGCCGATTCAACCAAAGATGATGCAGGAAGCGAATATAAGAGGATTGGCGATATAGCCATAAACTTAGAGGAGGCAAATTATGCCCATTGTCACATTCTATCGGGGCGACCCGAAAAATGCTCCCAAGCCCACCATGCCTGCCCATCTTGGGGCCAATGCGGTGATTACCTGGGGTGACCGGCTGCTGCTGGAACGCCGCAGGGATTCCGATACCTGGGGGCTGATTGGCGGCGGCGTAAAAAAATCCGAAACTACGGAGCAGGGAATGGTGCGGGAAATTTATGAGGAGTTGGGTATTCGGGTACGGCCGGACCAGCTGCAAAAGCTGCAAACCTATGGTGACCCCGGACGGATTGCCGCCTTTCGGGATGGCAGCATCTGGCGGATGGTAATTGTGGTATATGGCTTGGAATTTACAAAAGAGCCTACCATGCGGATCAGCGCAGAGTCCAAAGAATTGCGCTTTTTTGCCCGGGATGAGGTAAAAAAGATTCCGATTGCCATTACGCATCAGGATATTGTAGAGGATTGGTTCCTGAATAGAGAATCAATTTGCACAAAAGAAAACCGGGAAACGAAATAATACTTGTATATTCACTGAATATATGATAATATACAACGTAACGGCGCAGTATCCTAGTCAATGTGGCTATCTTCCAGGAAGGGCCTAAAAATCCTTTGAAGGGCACATCGATGAAGTCCCTGGTGTCTGCTTTTTACGCCCAGTTTGGGGTGGATGCTGGGGGTTAAGGATTCCGGGCGCGTCCCAATGGCATGGGACATACGACCCGGTTTCCGTGGAGACCTGGTCTTGTGCGACGACGGACAACTCCTCATGTTCGAGGCCCGCTCGCGTACGAACCAGGATAGGAACCTGCAAGGCAGTGCGCAGAGTCGTGTGCTGCGTGCAGTGTAGCCTGCCTTGAGTGAACATGAGGGAAAAGAAGATCATGCAGTTGGGTGTTTCCGGCCGGAACAGTCACTGAAATCGCTTCTGGAAACCATGCTTGCAAAAGAGGCTAAGACTATAGCACATATTGTCGTGGAAAACACCTAGGCTGTCGTAACTGGGCAGACGGGGGATTGCGGTACGGACTAAGTGGCAATCGGGTACTCAGATTGGCAACGTCTGAGCAGAGGAATCAAACGGAAACGGCCTGCGCGGCAACGGCAGGTTTCCTCCGGGGAAAGCCAACCCGACCTAAGCCGTAAGATTTATCCCGTCTGCTGCCGTTTCTTAAAAACAAAGGAGTTGCAGTATTTCCTGCTTCCAAAAAGATGAGCAAAAAAACAATTCGGTGGGTAATAACGATTTTTGTTATTACTCTTTTTGTGTCTGGAACCATCAGCTTTCTTTCCGAGGAACTGATGGAGCACAGCGGGATGGTGGCAGCGTTTATCATTTTGTTTGTCATCGTCCTGGTGGGTATCCTTTTTGATATTGTGGGCGTTGCGGTGACCTCCGCAGACGAACGCCCCTTCCATTCCATGGCAGCCCGCAAGGTGCCCGGTGCCCAGGAGGCAATCCGGCTGCTGCGCAATGCCGAGCGGGTGGGCTCCATCTGCAATGACGTAATCGGTGATATCTGCGGCGTTATCTCCGGTTCTGCATCGGCCGCCATTGCTGCCAAGGTGGTGGCCCATTTCACCCTTTCCTGGTCGAGTGCGGTGCCGCTGCTGCTGTCGGCTTTTGTTGCAGCGGCTACGGTAGGCGGCAAAGCCATCGGCAAGTCCTATGCCATCAATTCCTGCACCCAGATTGTTCATTTTGCGGGCAGATTGATTGCCGCAGTGCATGGCATCGGAAGATTGTTCCGAAAAAAGAGAGATAGGTAGTGTTGGTTTGTGAAGATTTTGCCGAATATAAATTGTCACGACGATCTTTTGCGCCTCACAGATGAGAACCGGATTCAGCTGTGTGCAGAAATTCGGGAATTTTTAATATCCAGCGTTTCCCAGACCGGCGGCCATCTCGCCGGTAATTTGGGCGTTGTGGAGCTGATGGTGGCCCTGGAGACGGTGTATGATACCCGGAAGGACCGCCTGGTATTCGACGTGGGGCATCAGTCCTATGTACACAAACTCCTCACCGGACGCCGGGAGGCATTTTCCACCCTGCGCCAGTTTGGGGGCATCTCCGGTTTCCCCAGGCCCAGCGAGAGCGATACGGATTCCTTTGTAGCAGGACATGCTTCTAGTGCTGTGTCTATTGCCTTGGGTATGGCCAGAGCCAGAACCTTGCAGCACGAGGGCTACCAGGTTGTAGCCCTTATGGGTGACGGCGCAGCCACCGGCGGCATGGCCTATGAGGGGCTGAACGATGCGGCAGACAGCAAGGAGCCCATCGTGGTTGTACTTAACGACAATGAAATGTCCATCGGCAGAAATGTGGGCGGCGTTTCCCATCACTTCTCCAAGCTCCGGGCCAACGAAAAGTATTTGGGTGTGAAGCGGTGGTACCGCAGCACTCTATACAAGCTCCCAGGTGGCAAGCAGGTATATTTGTTTTCCAGCCGGGCAAAAAAGCGGCTGAAACAGGTGCTGCTGCAAACCACCATTTTCGAAAACATGGGCTTTAAGTATTATGGTCCGGTGGATGGACATGATGTTAAGGATTTGATTTCTGTTCTCCGTGCCGCCAGAGATATCCAGGAGCCTACGCTGGTGCATGTGGTAACGAAGAAGGGCAAAGGGTATCTGCCGGCAGAGGAAGACCCTGCCCGATTCCATGGAATTGGCAAGTTCGACCCGGTAACCGGCAAAAAGCTGGCGGCTAAGGTTCGCACATTCTCGGATTCCTTTGGAGATACCATGGTATCTCTTGCCAAGGACAATCCCAAGCTCTGCGCCATCACGGCAGCTATGCCCGGCGGGACTGGGCTGCTGGGATTTATGCGGGAGTATCCCCAGCGACTGTTTGACGTGGGCATTGCAGAGGAGCATGCCGTATCCATGGCAGGCGGACTGGCCAAACAGGGAATGACCCCTGTCGTGGCGCTGTATTCCACCTTCTTGCAGCGGGCCTATGACCAGCTGATGCAGGATGTGGGCATTCTCCACATGCATGTGGTGCTTGCTGTTGACCGTGCCGGTTTGGTGGGGGACGATGGCCCGACGCACCACGGTGTGTTTGATGTGGGCTTCCTGCGCCAGATTCCCGGTATGCGGATTCTGGCTCCGGCAAGCCTGGAAGAGCAAGCTCAAATGCTGACCTGGGCCATTCAGACATACGATGGCCCGGTTGCCGTCCGGTATCCCCGGGGGACAGAGGGGGCATATGCCGATTCTGCCTGGGACGGAAAGGCCACAGCCGTTTCCCACCGAAAAGGCCGGGATATCACATTGATTACCTATGGAACGCTAATCAATCCTGTGCTGGATGCAGCGGCCCGGCTGGAGAAGCAAGGAATTCAATGTACCGTCCTTCGGCTGCTGGAGCTGGCAGACTTTTCTGTGAAAGAAATCCTGGGTATGATGCCGGAAAAGAAGAACGTGGTGGTCATTGAAGAGACAGCTGCCAATAGTGGTGTCAAGCTGCCCCTTGCCTGGGAGCTGCAGCAGCAGTGCCCGGATTGCCGGGTCAGTGGCATCGACCTGGGGAAGGGCTTTGTTCCCCATGGCAACCAGGCACGCTTGTATGAATACTGCGGCTTGGATGCCGATTCCATTGCACGATTTGTAAGCGGGGTGCTGGCAGATGAAAAATAAAAAGCGGCTGGATATGCTGCTGACGGATTTGGGCCATGCAGAAACCCGCTCAAAAGCACAGGCTATTATTATGAGCGGCCTGGTGTATGTGGATGGACAGAAGGCGGACAAGCCCGGAATCTCTTATGAAGAGACGGCGCAAATTGAGGTGCGAGGGGCAGTGTGCCCTTACGTCAGCCGGGGCGGATTGAAGCTGGAAAAGGCATTGCGGGATTTTGGCGTCAAGCCCGTTGATTATGTTTGCTCCGACTCCGGTGCCTCCACCGGCGGCTTTACTGACTGCCTGCTGCAGCAGGGAGCCAAAAAAGTTTTTGCCATTGATGTGGGTTATGGCCAGCTGGATTGGAAAATTCGTTCCGACCCTCGGGTGGTGGTGATGGAGCGCACCAATATCCGCTACGTTACCCCGGAGCAGCTGGGGGAGCCTCTGGATTTGTCCGTTATTGATGTTAGCTTTATATCTCTGAAAATTGTGCTTCCTGCGGTCAAGGCGCTGCTAAAGCAAACCGGACAGGTACTGTGCCTGATTAAGCCCCAGTTTGAAGCCGGGAGGGATAAGGTCGGGAAAAAGGGCGTGGTTCGGGATCCTGCCACCCATTTGGAGGTTTTGGAGCAGTTTATTGCCCTGGCCCATGAGCAGGAATTTCAAATCCTGGGGCTGACTTTTTCCCCTGTAAAGGGGCCGGAGGGCAACATCGAATTTCTGGCGCATTTGACGCTGGAGCACTTACCGGAAAACTGCCCAGAGCCGGCAGAAGTTGTTCGTCAGGCACATGCAGCACTGGATAAAGGAGCGGATTTATGAAAAATCTGATTCTTACCCCCAATCCCTATCGGGATAGAAATTTCCATACCCTGCGTAGTGCCATGCAGATTTTGAAGGAGGCAGGCTTTCAGGTAAAGCCCTGTCTGCCCTTTGAGGTGGAGCGCAGCTGTGAACTGCCCCGGGATATCCATTTTTACCGGCTGGACAGAGAGCTGGGCAATGCGGATTTGGTTATCTGCTTCGGCGGAGACGGAACCATTCTACACATTGCCAAGGCGGCTACCAGACGTGGGCTGCCCCTTCTGGGTGTCAATATTGGCACCATGGGCTTTATGGCCGAGTTGGAAAGTACCGAGCTGGAAAAGCTGAAGCTACTGGCAGAGGGAAAGTATACCATCGACAACCGAATGATGCTGGACGTCACTGTGCAGCGAGACCGGGAGATTATTTTCCATGATATCTGCCTGAACGATGCGGTTATTACTAAGGGTGCCGTGGCCCGGATTGTCTACCTGGCCGTGAAGTGCGACGGCGTTCAGGCCATGGAATGCGGCGGCGACGGCATCATTGTTTCTACCCCCACCGGCTCAACGGCATACAGCCTTTCCGCGGGGGGGCCCATTGTAGAACCGGAGGCGGAAAGCATTATTATTACTCCCATCTGCTCCCATGATGTGGCCAGTCGCTGCATTGTGGCTTCCGGGAAACGGGTCATCACTGTGGGGATGACCAGCAACTCCCGGCGCAATGCCTACCTTTCTGTGGATGGCGGAAAGACACTGCGGCTGAATATGGGGGATGTGGTGACCATCAAAAAATCCAAGCTGGAAACCCGGCTTGTTCGGCTCAACGACCGCAGCTTTTATGATGTGGTGAATATGAAATTCCGTAGGGGATAGGGAGGTAGCGTTCATGGGTGTAAAGTCAGACCGTCAGGCAAAAATTATAGAGATTATCTCCAACCAGGATATTGAGACCCAGGAGCAGCTGCTCCAGGAACTCCACCAGGCTGGCTTCGCCAGCACCCAGGCCACCATTTCCCGGGATATCAAACAGCTTCGGATTGTGAAGGAGCTTACCAGCCTGGGAACCTACCATTACACTACAGCTTCCCGGGAGGTGCCCAACACCTTCAGCAGCCGGCTGAATACCATCTTCCGGGAATGCGTTACCAGCTTTGACTACGCACAGAATATCATTGTGATTCATACCCTGCCCGGACTTGCCAATGCCGCTGCATCGGCGCTGGATGCCATGAGCCGCAGTGTTGTGCTGGGCACCCTGGCTGGTGACGACACGGTGATTGCCGTTATGCGGGATGCCAATGCTGCCGCCGCCTTTTGCGGCGAAATCCACGGACTTATCAAGTAACGGAGGTGTATTTCCGTGCTGAATCTTCTGCATATTGAAAATATTGCGGTTATTGAGAGCGCGGACATCTCTTTTGATCCGGGCTTCAATGTGCTTACCGGTGAAACCGGTGCCGGTAAATCCATTGTAATTGATGCTATCTCCGCAATCCTTGGGGAACGTGCCTATCGGGATATGATTCGCACAGGAACCAACAAGGCTTCCGTTCGTGGGGTGTTTACCCAAGTCCCGGAATTTCCTTGGTTTGGGGAAAATGGGGTGGACTACGACCCGGAGACGGTAATTCAGCGGGATGTTTTCCTGGATGGGAAAAACGTATGCCGGGTAAACGGAGCTCTGGTGTCCGTGGCCATGCTGCGTAAGCTGGGCATTCAGCTAATCAATATCCACGGCCAGCACGATTCCGCTTCCTTATTCGACGAAGAAAATCATCTTGCATTTCTGGACGATTTTTCTTCTAACGAAGCGCTGCGTACTGCCTATCGGGAAAAATACGAGGCAGTTGCCGCCCTGCACAGAGAAATTCAGCGCATGACCATGGATGAGGGCGAGAAGCTCCGCCGAATGGAAACCCTGAAATACCAGATTGCCGAAATTGAAAAGGCGGAGCTGGAACCGGATGAGGATGCGGCGCTGGAGGAGCGCCGGAAACTGCTGCAAAACGCCGAGCGCCTTTCCAAGGGGATGGACGAGGCGGTAGAGGCGCTGTATGGCGGCGAAGAGTCCGACGGCGCATCGGGGCTCCTGTCCGAGGCAGAGCGTGCCCTGGGGCGGCTGGCACGGTTCAGTGACCGGTTTACCTCTCTCCATGAGCGTGTAACCGACCTGATGTATCAGGTGCGGGACGTGGCCGAGGAAGCTAAGGACACCCGGGAAGAGCTGAGCTATTCCGCCGATGAGCTGGAGCAGATTGAGTCCCGCCTGGATGTCATTCATCGCCTTCGGAAGAAATACGGCACTACCTGCCAGGAAATACTGGACTACCTGGAAAAAGCCAGAAATGAACTGGACGATATTGTGTTTGCAGATGACCATTTGGAGCGCTTGAAGCAAAAGCTGCAAAAAGCGGAGGCTGAGGCCTGGGATGCAGCAAGAAGCCTGCGAAAAAATAGGCAGGAAAATGCCCAGATTATGTCCGCTCGAATTTTGCAGGAGCTTAGTGAGCTGGATATGCCCCGGGTGCAGTTCCAATGCGTCTTCCGGGAGCAGGATTTGGCCCCCAACGGTGCAGATGCGGTAGCCTTTTATATGTCGGCCAACGCAGGCGAGGCATTGAAGCCCATGAGCAAGGTGGCCTCCGGCGGCGAGCTGGCACGCATTATGCTCTCTATGAAGAATGTGCTGGCCGAGAAGGACCAGATAGCCACCCTGATTTTTGACGAGGTGGATACCGGTGTTTCCGGCCGGGCCGCCCAAAAGGTGGCCGAAAAGCTGCGAAAGCTCGCCCGGCATAAGCAGGTGCTTTGTGTCACCCATCTTCCGCAGATGGCGGCGCTGGCCAATACCCACATGCTGATTTCCAAAAGTGAGCGGGATGGCCGCACCTATACCAGCGTCACCCCCCTGGACCGGGAGGGAAGGAAGCGGGAGCTGGCAAGAATCATCGGCGGAGCGAAGATTACAGAGACCACTCTGAAAAGTGCTGAGGAAATGCTCAGCGAGCCCAATGCAAAATAATAAATAGAAATGCGAAAGATTCCGGCCCTCCGGAGGCTTTCGCATTTTCCTCTTGTAAATAGAAAAAAACTGTGGTAGTATCTATAGGATTAGAAGAAAAGAGCACCGAGGAGGAAGCCAAATGCGTTTTGCTCCCACATAGTTTTCTTCCAGAGCAAAAGGGAAACAATTACTTTGGAGGATATTTATATGACCGAACTGGAAAAACAAATCAGCCGCCGCCGGACGTTTGCCATTATTTCCCACCCCGACGCCGGTAAAACCACATTAACCGAGAAATTTCTGCTCTACGGCGGCGCCATTGCCCAGGCTGGCGTGGTCAAGGGCAAGAAGAATGCCCGCGCCGCTACCTCCGACTGGATGGAGATCGAAAAGCAGCGTGGTATCTCTGTCACCTCTTCTGTGATGCAGTTCCAGTATGATGGATTCTGCATCAATATTCTGGATACACCGGGCCACCAGGACTTCTCCGAGGATACCTATCGGACCCTGATGGCTGCGGACTCTGCCGTGATGGTGATTGACGGTGCCAAGGGTGTGGAGCCCCAGACCCGTAAGCTCTTCAAGGTCTGTGCCATGCGGCATATTCCCATTTTCACATTTATCAACAAAATGGACCGGGAGACCAAGGACCCCTTTGACCTGCTGGACGAATTGGAGCGGGAGCTGGGCATTGAAACCTATGCCATGAACTGGCCCATCGGCTCCGGCAAGGATTTCCAGGGCGTTTACGACCGGGACAAGAGCCAGCTGATTTTCTTCTCCGGCGTTTCCGGAAAGAACAAGGCAGAGAAGCAGGAGATAGACCTGTATGATGCAAAGGTTGCCGAACTACTGGACAGCGAACAGAAGCACCAGCAGCTGATTGATGATGTGGAGCTGCTGTCCGCCGGACGGGAGCTGGATGTGGAGGAAGTAAAGCGTGGCCAGTTGAGCCCTGTGTTCTTCGGCTCCGCTCTGACGAATTTCGGCATTGAGCCCTTCCTGGAAGCATTCCTGAAAATGACACCGCCACCCCTGCCTCGGGTAGCGGATTGCGGTGAAATCGATACGTTCAGCCCGGATTTCTCTGCCTTTATCTTCAAAATTCAGGCCAACATGAATAAAGCACACCGGGATCGTCTGGCCTTTATGCGTATCTGTTCCGGTAAGTTCCAGCGGGATACGGAGTATTACCATGTGCAAACCGGCCGGAAGATGCGCCTGTCCCAGCCCCAGCAGCTGATGGCGGCGGAACGGGAAATTGTAGAGGAAGCCTATGCCGGTGACGTGATTGGCGTATTTGACCCGGGCGTTTTCTCCATTGGCGATACCATCACCGTTCCCGGGAAGAAATTCCGGTATTCTGGCATTCCTGTATTTGCGCCGGAGCATTTTGCCCGGGTTTCTGCCAAAGACTCCATGAAGCGCAAGCAGTTCGTGAAGGGAACGGAGCAGATTGCCCAGGAGGGCGCCATCCAGATTTTCAAGGTACCCAATTCCGGTATGGAAGAGGTTATTGTAGGCGTTGTGGGTACGTTGCAGTTTGATGTATTTGAGTACCGTATGAAAAATGAGTACGGTGTGGATTTGCGGATGGAGGGGCTGCCCTATGAGGAAATCCGCCTGATTGACCGGTATCCCGGGGATTTGACCGACATGAATCTGGGCAGCGATGCCGAGCTTCTGGAGGATTACCGGGGCAGAAATCTGCTGGTGTTTACTAGCTTCTGGGCCATTGATTTTACCTGCCGCAGAAATCCTGGCCTGGAATTGTCCGAGATTGTGGTTTCGGAAGGGTAAGCTATGCACGCGTGGAAGCATTTTGTCACCATTACAGCCCACCGAATGCGGGTAATGCAGGGGTGCTTTCGTGTGGGTCTGTATTGGCAGGGCTTGACCCACGACCTCTCCAAATATTCCCCCACAGAGTTCTGGCGGGGGGCCAAGTACTACCAGGGAAACCGCAGCCCCAATGCCGAGGAGCGGGAAGAGAAGGGCTACAGTGAGGCGTGGATGCACCATAAGGGCCGCAACCGGCATCACTATGAGTACTGGTCGGATTTGAACACCAAAACCCGCCGCTATGCGCCGGTGCAGATGCCCAGGCGTTATTTGGTGGAAATGGTGATGGACCGCCGTGCAGCCTGCAAGACCTACCAGGGCAAGGGGTACTGCCGGGGCTCCGAGTTGGAATATCTGGAACGGAGCAAGGAGCATCTGGAAATGCACCCGGAGACCTTGCGCCAGCTGGAGTACATTTTGACTATGCTAAAGGAGAAGGGCGAGAAGCCCACATTCCGGTATATCCGAAACTCTGTGCTAAAGGGAAAGCCTTTCCCTTGGGAGCCAAGGGAATAAACCCAAAACAAACAGTATCGGCTTCGGTCGGTACTGTTTTTGTTTAAGATTTGTTGAAGAATTCCAGCTTTCGTTGACAGCTTCTTCCAGCTGTGCTATGTTAACAATAGAAAAAACACGAAAGGAATGCATATTATGAACCGTCAGATATGGAAATTGGGCACTGCCATTTTGGGCGTATTTGCCCTGCTGCTTTGCTTTAGCGGTGCCGTACATGCAGAGGAAACCGCTCCCGAAAGGAACACGGTGGAGGTTTACACTGTGGATGAATTTCTGGATGCCATTGCCCCCAATACGGAGATTGTTCTGGCAACAGGGGAGTATAACCTGACGAAAGCGACAAACTATTCCCGGGGTGGCGGCCAGTATTACCACTGGGAGGGCTGCTATGACGGATCAGAGCTGGTCATCTCCGACGTGGAAAACCTCTCCATTGTGGGCGGTGACCCCATGGCGGTGACCATTTCCACGGAACCCCGCTACGCCAATGTGCTTCGCTTCGACAACGTGGATGGCCTGGAAATCTCGAATATGGTGATTGGTCACACCCGGGAGCAGGGCTACTGCACCGGCGGCGTGCTGTACTTTGAGGACAGCAAAAACATCCAGATTGACGCTTCCCGCCTGTATGGCTGCGGTACACTTGGGGTCAGTCTTTACAGCTGCCGGGATGTACATGTGAATGGATCGGACATATATGATTGCAGCTATGGCTGCATTGAAGTATCCAATAGCGAGAATGTTCTTTTTGAAAACAGTAAGTTTTTCGACTGCTATATTATTTTGGAGGGCTTCTCTGTTCGGACCTCGCAGAATGTGGCAATCATCAATTCTGAAATCTTCAATAACCAGGGAGGGGAGTTTGCCACGCTGTTTTATGCAGACAGCCCCAACCTATACCTGGGCGGATTGGACATCCACGACAATGGAGTGGAGACAATCTTCGGCGGGAATGCCGCTGCTGTGACAGTGGAGAGCTGCCGCTTCAATACCTGCGGAAAATGGGCAGAGGGAGAAATCTGCGCCGTTTCCCCGGATGGGACAGAGTTAACGGCCGGAGATCTGAGCACTATGAAAATGCGTACCGTTTCATGGAAGCCTGCACAGCTTCCGGAGGCACCCCAGATGGAGGCCAGTGAGGACGGCAAGATTCATGTCACCAATGTGGATGAATTCCTGGCAGCTATTGGAGCGGACAGAACCATTTTCCTTGAGCCGGGTGAGTACAATCTGACGCAAGCGGCCAACTATGGTGGCCTGGGCGGCGAATCTTACCATTGGGAGAGCTGCTTTGACGGCTTTGAATTGGTGATACAGGGTGCCAACGGCCTGTGCATTGAGGCAGAGAGCCCGGAGAAGGTTTCGATTGTAACAGAGCCTCGCTATGCCAATGTGCTTCGCTTTGATGCACTCACCGGCCTGGTTGTCCGCAATGTGAAGGTGGGGCATACCGTGGATGCCGGGGTTTGCTCCGGCGGTGTGATTCAGCTGAATTATGTGAATAAGTCCCTGATTGAGGGATGCAAGCTCTATGGCTGCGGCATCCTGGGGGTTCAGGGAATCTACTGCAACAATCTGAGCGTATTTAACTGCGAAATCTATGAATGCAGCAGCGGTGCAGTATCCTTCCATCTTTGCAACACGGTTCGAGTGGAGCAGTGCAATGTCCATGATATTGGCTCGGGAGACTCGGATGTGACTGTTTTCTATGCAGATTCCGGCTGCACCGACGTCCAGGTGGACGGAAAGCCAATTGTGGTTGGCCCGGCCTGATTATAAAAGAGCAATACCAGAAATTAAATGTTGCAGTAGTGTACTATGTGCACGGATACCCGCCGAAGAAAGAACGCTTCGGCGGGTAATTTTTGCCAAAAATTGGGAAAACGCCGTGTTTACACGATTCGGTTACATTTTGTGGTTGTTTCCTTGGGGTTCATGATGTATAATTCAGAATCGTATGAATATGTGCTCTTATAAGGGAGTTATTTTTATGAAAACCTGTGATATTTCTGAATACATCATTCCCGGCCGTCGGGTGCATTTGGTTGGCATTGGCGGCGTCTCTATGCGGCCACTGGGACTGGTGCTGAAGGGAATGGGACTGGAGGTTTCCGGCTCTGATATGAGTGCTTCTCTTTCCACAGAGGAGCTGATTGAAAAAGGAATCCATGTGGCCATTGGCCATCGTGCCGAAAATATTCAGGGTGCGGACTGCATCATCCGCACCGCTGCCGCCCACAATGACAATCCCGAGATTGCGGCAGCCCGCAGCGCCGGCATCCCTGTGTTTGAGCGTGCCCAGGCTTGGGGCGAGATTATGAAATCTTATAAAAATGCCATTTGCATTTCCGGTACCCACGGAAAGACCACCACCACCTCTATGATGACCCACATCCTGATGGAGGCGGGGATGGACCCCACTGTGATGATTGGTGGATATCTCCCGCTGCTTCACGCCGGGCATCGGGTAGGCCATGGGGATACCATCGTGCTGGAGAGCTGCGAATACTGCGATTCCTTCCTGAATTTCTTCCCCACCTTGGCCGTGGTGCTGAATGTGGAGGCAGATCATCTGGACTATTTCAAAGATTTGGCAGATATCCAGAAATCCTTCCATAAGTTTGCGGAAATGGCAACCTTCGGCGTTGCCTCCAACGGAGACGACCCCCACACGGTGGAAGCCATGAAGGGCATTTCCCACATCAGCTTTGGCTTGGGGGAGCAAAACCAGGTACGTGCCATCAATATTTCGCCGGATTGGTGCCATTTTGATGTGGCTGTCAATGGGAAAACTTACTGCCATGTAGATATGGGGGTTATGGGCAGGCACAATGCCATGAATACCCTGGGTGCAGCGGCAGCCTCGTGGATGCTGGGCATTCCCGGCGAGGCGGTTACCAAGGGTGTAGCCACCTTCCATGGGGCCGGGCGCCGGATGGAGCACAAGGGTGTTTTCAATGGGGCGGATATCTACGACGACTACGCCCACCACCCCGATGAATTGCGGGCGACTCTGGATACGGCACGGAGCATGGGCTACCGGCGTCTGGTGGTGGCATTCCAGCCCCACACCTATTCCAGAACCAAGGCCCTGTTTGATGATTTTGTCCGGGAGCTTTCCAAGCCGGATGTTTTGGTTCTGGCTGAGATATATGCCGCCCGGGAGCGGAACACTTACGGCATTTCTTCTATAGACCTAGCGGCCAAGATTCCCGGGGCGGTGTACTGCGAAACGCTGCCCAAGGTCACGGAATATCTGCGCCAGCATGTCCAGCCGGGCGATTTGGTGATTACCATCGGCGCAGGCGATATTTTCCGTGCCGGAGAGGCATTGCTCAAGGACTGAGAAAAGGGGTAAAACAAGTGAAAAAGTTGAGTGTGTGTATTCTGTTCGGCGGCGTCAGCCCGGAACATGAGGTGTCTTTACGCAGTGCGGAGTCTGTCCTGAATAATATCGACCAGAGCAAATACAATGTGTTTCCCGTGGGCATTACCAAGGACGGCGACTGGATTCACTATACCGGAAAGGACTATTCTCTGCTTCCCAGCGGGGAGTGGAAGGATTATCCGGAAAATCGTCGGGCAGCCATCTCTCCGGTTCGTGGCCAAGGACTGCTGAGCTTCGAGGGGGACTGCGTTGTGCGTGAACGTATCGATGTGGTCTTTCCGGTACTGCACGGCGAAAACGGCGAGGACGGCACCATCCAGGGCCTGCTGCAGCTTGCCGGAATTCCCTATGTGGGCCCCCATGTGGCCGCCTCGGCAGTGGCAATGGATAAGACCCTGACTAAGCTGGTGGCCGATCAGGCGAAGATTCCCCAGGCGGCTTGGGAGCTGGTTCGCCGCAGTGACTTGGATTGCAGGCTGGATGCCGTTGTTAGCCAGCTGGAGAGCCGCTTTTCCTACCCTATGTTTGTAAAGCCTGCCGGTACCGGCTCTTCCGTGGGTGTCTCCAAGGCTGCTGATCGGGAGTGCTTGGTCAGAGGCCTGCTGGGGGCAGCGGTGTATGATGACAAGGTGCTGGTGGAGGAATTTATCCAGGGTAAAGAAATTGAGGTTGCCGTTATGGGCAATCACAATCCTGTGGCTTCTGTCTGCGGAGAAATTGACTCCGGCGCAGAGTTCTATGATTACGATGCCAAGTATATCACCGACACCTCCGTTGCGTATATTCCGGCCCGCATCGATGAAGAGACCGCAGAGAAGGTGCGGGACATGGCGGTTCGGGTTTATCAGGCCATTGGCTGCCGGGGCCTGAGCCGAGTGGATTTCTTCGTTACGGATGCCGATAACCGGGTTGTGCTGAATGAAATCAATACCATCCCCGGCTTTACCTCCATTTCCATGTATCCCAAGCTCTTTGCGGCCAGCGGCATTCCCTATTCCAAGCTGATTGACGAGCTGCTGGGACTTGCCATGGAGGAAGAGGAATGAGCATTCCCGTAATCCTCTCTATCCAGGGCCGCCAGACCTATGCAGGGCAGGCACCGGAGACCATCCGCCTGGACACCGAGGGAACTATGGAGTATCGCAACGGCGGTTGGGACATTACCTATGAGGAAAGCGAGCTCACCGGGCTGGTGGGTGTTACCACCACCTTCCGGGTGGAGCCTGAAAAGGTAACGCTCCTTCGCACAGGTAAGCTCTCCAGCACCATGGTCTTTCAGGAGGGTGTCGCCCACGATTCCCTGTATGAAATGGAATTTGGTGCACTGATGATTACCGTGAAGGCTACCCGACTTTTTTACGACATTGTAGAAGATGGCGGCTGCATAGATCTGGTTTATCACATTGTTATCGAGGACACAGAGGCAGGGGAAATTGACTACCATCTGGACATTCGTGCCAAATAATTTCACAGTATATTGCGGTGCACTCCAAAAGGGGCTGCACCGTTTTTTCTTCCAATGGAGAAAGTGAAGAATCAAAGCGGCGTGTTCCTAAGATAACCTGCTCCGCAGGATGCAGCCTTCATTTTAATGCGAACATTGACTTTCGCCGGGATTCTTTGCTATAATAAAAAGAAAAAGAAAAGAGCTTGCTTTTATGCATTTACATCACGGGAACTCAACTGCAAGGGATATGACTCAGGGCTCCATTGTTGGGCAGTTGGTGGCCTTTTCGCTGCCGCTGATGCTGGGCAATATTTTTCAGATGCTCTATAACACCGTGGACTCAGTGGTGGTGGGGAATTATGTAGGCACCGAGGCACTGGCCGCCGTAGGGTCTACCACAATGATAGTCAATATCATGGTTTTCTTCTTCAATGGATTCTCTACCGGTGCCAGTGTGGTGATTGCCCGCCGCTTTGGCGCTCACGATAAGGAGAACCTCCACATTGCCATTCAGACCACAATGGCAGGCACTTTCATCCTGGCAGTGCTGTTCACAGTGGCAGGTCTGGCCAGTGTTGACCCCATGCTTCGCCTGATGGCCACGCCAGAGGACGTGTTTGAACAGGCGACAGTTTATCTGCGGATTTATATCGGCGGCTTTTCCGGGCTGGTGATTTACAATATGTGCAGCGGTATTCTGCGGGCAGTGGGGGACACTACCAGACCCCTGTATTTCCTGGTGCTGACCAGTGTTTTGAATATCGTTCTGGATTTGTTCTTTGTTCTGCGGCTGAAGGCAGGGATTGCAGGCGTCGCCTACGCCACCATCATCTCCCAATTTGTCTCGGCGGGGCTTACCCTGCTGCTGTTGTCACTGACCCAGGATGTCTATCGGCTGGACTGGAAAGCCCTGAAAATCAATGGGAAGGTTCTGGGGGAGATTATCCAGGTAGGCCTTCCGGCGGGCATTCAGAGCATTGTCACCTCTGTGTCTAATGTGTTTGTTCAGTCCTATATCAACGCTTTCGGCTCCACCTGTATGGCGGGATGGAGCGCATACAACAAGCTGGACCAATTTGTGCTTCTGCCTATGCAGAGCCTTGCCATGGCAGCGACAACCTTTGTCAGCCAGAATATCGGCGCAGGGCAGGAGCGACGGGCCAGCAAGGGAACGGTTGCCTCGGTTGGCCTGTCGGCAGGGGTGACAGCTGCAATTATTCTGGCGGTTTGCGGCTTTGCAGCCCCTGCGGTGTCTCTGTTCACCTCAGATCCAAGGGTGATTGCTTTTGGCGTCCTGTTTGTGCGTACCAATTTTGTATTCCTGCTGTTCAACTGTGTTAACCACGTGCTGGCAGGTGCACTTCGGGGCCGGGGGGATTCTACAGCACCTATGCTGATTATGATTCTGACCTTTGTGGGAATCCGGCAAGTGTATCTGTTTGTGATGACACACTACATTTCCAACACCCCGGCGTTGGTAGGCTTGGGATACCCTGTTGGATGGGTGACTTGCTGCCTGATTGAAGTGAGCTATTATTTCATCCGGTGGGGCAAAAAGAAGGCCCCCAGCTTCTCCGGCCCGGAAACTATGTAAAAATAGAATCAGGCGGACTCCTGGTTACCAAACCGGGAGCCCGCCTGATTTTTAAGAAAAGAAATAAATCGGAATTCGTTGGCCCGGGGGCCCTGAGCTATGCCGCTGCCTTGTCCGACCTCCGGAACAGGTGAAGCGCCATTCCCACGGCAAAGCCAACCAGTGCAGGGACAATCCATCCCATGCCCAGGCTGTACAGCGGGATAAACCGGCCGCCGAACGCCTTGACTGCGGCCAGGAAGCCACTCTGGGGCACCATTCCTGCCAATGTTCCCAGGAAGTCAAAGGTAGCAGCCACCAGAGTAAAGGCCGTAGTGGCCACGTAGACAGCCTTATCCTTGCCAAACCATTTTTCGCTCAATGCCAGCAGAATCAGGGTAATGGCCAAGGGATACACAAACATCAGCACCGGCACACACCAGGCCACGATGGTGGACAGGCCAAAATTTGCAATTCCGAAGGCAATCAGGCTGAACAGCACTGCCCACACGGAGTATTTGGGCCCCTTGGGGAACATCTGAACGAATGCTTCGGAGCAGCTGGTCACAAGACCAATGGCGGTTTTCAGGCATGCGAAGGTGACTATAGCGGCAGTCAGGTAAGCGCCGACGGAGTGGAAATAGTATCTGGCGATTACACCCAGCACCTCGCCGCCGTTGGAGCACTCAGCGCACAAAGAGGCACTTTGGGCACAAATCAGAGTGATAAAAAAGTAGATAACACCCATGAAAAGGCAGCTGAAAATACCCGCTTTTGCTGTATTGACGGCAATCCGCTCCGGCTGCTGGATGCCATTGGAGCGCAGAACATTGATTACCACAATGCCGAAAGCCAAACCGGCCAGTGCATCCAGCGTATTATAGCCTTCCAGGAAGCCGGTGAAGAAAGCGCTGCTCTTGGTGGCATACCCGTCAACGGGGGTAAGCTCTGCAATCCGGTCTATGGGATTCAGAAGCGCCGCAATGACCAATGCGGACAAAAAAACAAGGAATACTGGATTCAGCATTTTGCCAATCCACGTCATAATTCCACTGGGCTTCAGGGAGAAAGCCAAAACCACGGCAAAGAAAACGAAAGAAAAAATGGCAAGATACAGGGCGCTGTGTGCCTCACCGATCAGCCCCACTGCCCCAACGGAGAAGGAGGTGCTTGCACACCGAGGAATGGCGAACAGCGGCCCAATGGTGAGATACAGCAGGGTGCAAAAGAAGGTGCCGTATTTCTTTCCTACCTTGTCTGCCAGGGACACTACGCCCTCACACCGGCTGATGCCCAAGGCGACCACTGCCAGCATAGGAATGCCAACGGCGGTGATAAATACCCCCAGAAAGGCCATCCACAGGTTGCTGCCGGCATCGATGCCCATCTTTGCAGGGAAAATCAGGTTTCCCGCACCAAAGAACATGCCAAACAGCATACTTGTAATGGTGACGGTTTCCTTTGCGGTAAGATTGCGTTTCATGAATATCATCCTCTCTTCTTTTCATGGGATAATCCTACCCCATTTCCCGTCGCTTTTCAAATTGCGCAAAGTTTCCTGATAAGAAATTATTTAGAAGAAATATTTCTTTACAATAGACTTTTTGCAAATAATAAGGTATACTAAAGATGAAATGGCAGAAAACGAAACAAATAAACAAATAAGTTGATTTTAAGGAAACAAGGAGAGTCTGCAATGGGAGAAATCAGCCGTGAGATTGGACACCGCATCCGCAATTTCCGCAAATCCCGTCACATGACCCTGGACGAGTTGGCGGAGGTGGTGTGTAAAAACAAGTCCACACTTTCCAAGTATGAAAATGGGGAAATCATCCTGGATATTGAAACTATCTATGAGATTGCCCGGGCGTTGGGTATTCATGTGGAGCAGCTGCTCTATTGCACACCGGATCGGGTACCAATCCAATCCTCCGGGGCAAAGCCGGCTTTTTTCAGCGGTGTCTCCCAATTTTATGCCTATTATTACGACGGCCGCTTCAACAGCATTATGCGCTGTGCATTTGATGTACTGCTCCAATCCGAGGATAACCGGTATAAAATCATGATGTATGCCAACTTCCGGGATTATAAGAGCTACCAGAACTGCGAAACCACCTACTGGGGCTATATGGAGCATTACGACTTTATCACCAATGTGATTATGACCAATCAGGACTCCCCTATGGAGAAGGCCAACGGCCAGATTCTGGCAAACTATGTCAATTCCGACACCAAATGGGGGCTATTCACCGGCCTGTCCGCCCGCCCCATGATGCCGGTTGCCATTAAGATGCTCTTTTCCAAAAAGCGTCTGACAGAGGATGAAGCTCTGGTGCAGATGCTGAAGCTGACCAAGGAGGATATCCGCCTGATGAAGCTCTATAATATGATGACGGTGATGTAGCCTGTTATGACAAAGGGAAAGGTCCGGAATAAAAATGAGATGCCATCCATTCAGAACTCTGAGCGGATGGCATCTTTTTGGTTATGGGAATGTAGGGCAATTATACCTCCAAATGGTTCTTTTTCAGAGCGGCCCGAATAGCGGTATACAAAATGGGGGCAAAGAGAATGGCAACTACGCCGTTAAAAACAGTGGCAGGCAGCTTTGCTGAAAGGCTCACCAGAGCGGCCTGGGAGGTCAGACCGTTGACAATCATGCCCTTGAGATAAGACTTGAACAGATACAGCACCGCATAGGTAACAGCACCGGCAGCAGAGGCTGCGGTTGCTTTGCCATAGGCACTTTTTTCTGTGACGTTTGCTTTGAAAACATTCCAAAACAGCAGCCCTGCCACAAGGCCATAGGCACCCTTCGTCAGGAAGGTAATCCAGCACTCCGCAATATACAGCGGGTTCAGGCAGTCATACAGCGCAGAGCCGAGACCGGCTGCCAGTCCGCCATACCAGGGGCCCAGCAGCAGACCTGCCAGAGCGCACAGAATGTTGCCCAGATGGAAGGAGGTAGTGCCTCCGATGCTGATGGGCATGGTCACCCGAATGGCAGACCCGGCAACCGTCAATGCTGCCAGCAGGGCGGTGATGACAATTTTTTTGGTGGAGATGGCTTTTGTTCCGTTCATAGGAAGACCCCCTCATAAGTTGTATGGATTTGTGACCATTATATTCTGCTCTGGCCATAAAAACAGCACCAAAATATAAATAGAAAACAATGCCAGATGGTAGGAAGATAGAAAAAATACGATGAATATCCCAATTTCCCTGGAGAAATTCTATTCAGAAGCTCCCAAAATTCGTTTTGCAAAAACAATGCGGGAAAAAGGACTGTACAAATACTCTGAAAGATGGTATAATTTTACCTGTGCCGGATGAACACAATGCATGTATCCGAATAAAATATTAAACAAATGAAGGAGAGCATTATGAGACTGATTCGCGCAAAGGATTATCAGGATGTCAGCCGGAAGGCTGCCAACATCATTGCTGCCCAGATTCAGCTGAAGCCCGACTGTGTGCTGGGCCTGGCCACCGGGAGCAGCCCTGTGGGCACCTACAAGGAGCTGATTGCCAAATACGAGAGCGGCGATCTGGATTTCTCCCAGGTTAAGACTGTGAACCTGGATGAATATGTGGGCCTGACCAAGGAGCATGACCAGAGCTATGCCTATTTTATGCGTACCAACCTCTTTGACCATGTGAATATCGACCAGGCAAATTGCAACATTCCCAACGGCATGAACCCTGATGCAGAAGGGGAGTGCGCCCGCTACGATGCCGTCATCGAAGCCTTCGGCGGCGCTGATTTGCAGCTGCTGGGCCTGGGACCCAACGGCCATGTGGGCTTCAACGAGCCTGCGGATGCCTTCGTGAAGGGCACCAACAAGGTCAAGCTCACCGATGCTACCATCGATGCCAATGCACGTTTCTTTGCCAACCGGGATGAGGTTCCCAAGTTTGCCTACACTATGGGCATTGGCAGCATCATGAAGGCAAAGCGTGTCCTGCTGGTGGTCAATGGCAAGGGCAAGGCACAGGCTGTGAAGGATTGCTTCTTTGGCCCCATCCGTCCCCAGGCTCCCGGCTCCATTTTGCAGCTGCACCCGGACTTCACTCTGGTTGCAGATGAGGAAGCCCTGTCCCTGGTAAAGGATTTGCTGTAATAACAAGCGCCCTAACCCCGCATTTTTTGTTGGGGTTAGGGCATATTTTATATTTTGATAAAGATAGAAGGTTCAAATATGGAGCGGGAATTTCTAATGGAGCTGCTGAGCTCCAACAGTGTATCCGGCAGCGAGACAGAGATTGAAAAGAAAATCTATCACCATATGCTGCCGGTTGCAGATGCTGTTACGGTGGACGAAATGGGTACGGTGACAGCGGTGGTGAACCCCCAGGCCCCCTTTCGTGTGCTGATGACTGGCCACGCAGATGAAATTGGTCTGATGGTCACGGCGGTGACCTCGGAGGGCTTTTTGAAGGTGACCAACATCGGCGGCGTATACGCCACCTGCTTCCCAGGCCACAAGGTTCGGATTCATACGAAAAATGGAATCGTCTACGGAGCCGTGGTAAACACCCGGGAGTTGTGTAAAAAGGAGGGGCTGAAAGCATCGGATTTGACCATTGACATCGGCGCATTGGACAAGGCCGACGCCTTGAAAGTCATCTCTCTGGGAGATACGGTAAATTTTGATACCGATGTACGTTTTCTCCTAAACGATAGAATCACTGCAAGAGCTATGGATGACCGGGTGGGGGCATACATCGTCATGGAGGCCCTGCGGCTTGCCAAGGAGCGTGGGGCTTCGGTGGGTATTTATGCCGCCGCCACCACCGGTGAGGAGACAACGGGCAACGGTGCCTATTTCACTGCATCCCGCGTAAAGCCCAATATTGCCATTGCCGTGGATGTAACCTACACCAGCGACTATGCAGGAATCGATACAGGGCTGACAGGGGATATCCGCATTGGAGGCGGCCCGGTTATCTGTAACAATCCCTCCATTCACAAAAAGGTGAATGCCATGCTCCTGGATGCCGCAGCCGAGCGGAACATTCCGGTGCAGATTGAGGCAGCCAATGGGCGCACCGGAACCGACGGCGATATTATCCACCGCACCGGTCTGGGGGTTCCCTTTGCACTGGTGTCCATCCCTCTGCGCTATATGCACTGCCCGGATGAGGTAGGCTCCCTCAAGGATATTCAGGATTGTGCCGAGCTGCTGGCCCAGTTCCTGTGCAGCTGTAGCCAGGACACGGATTTGAAGCCCTTTTGATGTAAGGGATTATTCCAGGATCAGCTCCACCGGGCAATGGTCTGATCCGAAAATCTCAGAATGGATTTTTGCTTCTTTGATTTGCCCGGCGGCACGGTTGGATACCAGGAAATAGTCGATGCGCCATCCGGCGTTCTTCTCCCTGGCGTGGAACATATAGCTCCACCAGCTGTAGGCACCGGTAACATCCGGATAGAGGTGCCGGAAGGAATCGGTAAAGCCCAGCTCCAATGTCTTTTGAAAACTCTCCCGCTCCTGATCGGAAAACCCTGCGTTGCCCCGATTGGAAGCGGGATTTTTCAGGTCAATTTCCCGATGGGCCACATTCAGGTCGCCGCAGATGACCACCGGCTTTTGACGGTCCAGTTCCGCAATTTTCCTGCGAAAGGCCTCGTCCCATTTCATCCGGTGGTCAATTCTTGCCAACTCCCGCTGGGCATTGGGGGTGTAGCAGGTGACCAAGAAAAATTCGGGGTATTCCAGGGTAATCATTCTGCCCTCGTGGTCCAGCTCCGGCACCCCCAGACCGTAAGAGACAGATAGGGGCTCCTGCCGGGCAAATATGGCGGTGCCGGAATATCCCTTTTTTTCGGCATAGTTCCAATACATGTGGTAATCCGGCAGGGAAAGGGACAGCTGCCCGGCGGAGAGTTTGGTCTCTTGCAGGCAGAAAAAGTCGGCGTTTGCATCTGCAAAATACTGCATAAAGCCTTTTTCTATGCAGGCCCGCAGACCGTTTACATTCCAGGATATGAATTTCATGAAAGATTCCTCATTTGCTTTCTGTATTTTTGGGAGGGCTATAGTCATCCAGCAGCATCCAGCTGTCCCGGGGGATGGTGAGCAGGCGCTGACCGGAAGAAACGGTGACATTTTCACATTCTGTAAGCTCAAAGCAGGTCATACTCAGGCAGGTGCATCCCAGGGCAAACAGATGCTCCGGGAGGGCGGAAGCCTCCTCTGACAGTGCCAGGTGGACGGTATCGCCATGAATGTCGGCAGACAGCAGTGCAGTGCCGCTAGGGAAAGGGTTTGTCAGAGCTTCGTCTATGGGCCCGGAGAAGTATTCCGACAACAGCCTGAGCAAATCATTCATCTGTCCGGTACCGTCCATTGCCTCGTAGTCAATGACACTGTCTGCGTATCCATAATCATATTCCGCCTTGGGATAGTACAGGTATACCGGCTCCACCAATATTTTCCCGCTTCTTCCGCAGCCGGAGAGAAAAAGGGACAGCAGAGCAAGGACAGCAGCAATTTTTTTCATATGAAAGCCTCCGTATCAAACAGGGGAAAACGAAGGGTAAATTGGGTGCCGACATTTACTTTGCTGGTCACCTGGATGGTTCCGCCGTTGGATATGACCAGCGAATGGACAATGGAAAGCCCCAGTCCGCTGCCGCCGGTGGAGCGGGAGCGGGATTTGTCCACCCGGTAGAAGCGGTCGAAAATACGGGCACAGGCTTCCTCCGGAATTCCCAGGCCGGTATCCTCCACCGTAAGCACTGCATCATCCGCTTCCTGTATCAGCCGGACAGTGAGCATCCCACCGGGCCGATTGTATTTGATTCCATTTTCCATTAGATTGAATACAATCTGGTATAGGCCGTTTTCCTCCATCAGGATGGGGCAGGGGCTCTGCAAATCCAAATGAATCTGCACCCCTGCGGCATGGGCAGTGGGCTGGAGAATGCGGGAGACCTGCTGCACAGTGGGGCGGATTTGGATAATTTCCAGCTCTCCGCCGGGCTGGCTATCAATGTGGGAGAGGGTCAGGAGCTTTTCTGTCATCCGGTTCAGCCGCTCTGCCTCCTGCCCAATGTCCGCTACAAATTCCAGCATGGTTTCCTTGTCCATGTCGTTTTGCAGAATAGAGTCGCTGAGCAGTTTGATGGCAGCCAGGGGCGTTTTGATTTCGTGGGAAGCATCGGAGACAAAATGAATACGCTTTTCCTCGGAAACTTGCAGCCGGTCTGTCAGATCGTTGATTTCCCGCCCCAGCAGTGCCAGCTCATCCCGCCCATCGGCAATAACCTTGTGGCTGTAGTCGCCGCTGCGGATAATCCGCATGGAATCCATAATGCGCCCCATTTTTGAGGAAAAGCGGTAGGAATAAACAAGGGAAAAGGCCATCACAAAGAGTTCCAGGGCAGCTGTGATTTGAAAAATATGGAGACGCAGGCTGTGCATCAGTGCGCCTCGGGCGGGGTCGTACTCCGTCATGTATACACTGCCCACAATCTGCCCATTCCGGTAAATCGGTGTGGCACTCCGGCATATAACCATGCGCTTGCGGTAGCTGCCATCGAAGCTGCTTTTGCCCCCCAGGGACTGTAAAACCTCCGGCAGAAGAATTCGCCGCCCCAGAGCTTCGCTGACACTGTCATACAGGGCGGTGGCAGCGGCATCTGTGACCATTATCCGGGTGGCAGTCAGGCTTTCCAGCCGTGTCAGCACATCTGCAACGGTGTCCGGGGTCAAGGTATCCAGCTCGGCCAACTCGTCCGAAGCAAGCTGGCATTTTTCAACCAGGGAGTGCTCCTTGCTCCGGTATATCAGTCCTTCACCCACCCGGGAGCAATAGGCATTGAGAAAAACCAGCGCCGCCAATGTAACGGCCACATAGGTCATGGCATATAAAAATTGGGAGCTTCGATAGCGGTAGCTGATATTATTTTCGGAAATAATAGCCAACACTCCATTTCGTCAGAATTTGCTTGGGCTCTGCCGGATTGTCCTCCAGCATTTCCCGCAGACGGCGGATATGCACATCCAGTGTGCGGCTGTCTCCCCGGGCCTCATCTCGCCACAGCTCGTCCAGGAGCATTTCCCGGGAAAACACCTGGTTCGGGTGCTGCATCAAAAAGGCAATCAGCTCATACTCTTTGGCCGTCAGCTCAACGGTAGTTCCGTTTTTTATGGCATTGCGGCTGCCGGGCTCCAGGGAGAAGAAGGCACTGCGAAGGGTGTCCTCCTCAGGCTGCATACCACCGGCACGCCGGAGCAGAGCACGGATGCGCGCCTTTAGCTCCAAAATCTGAAAGGGCTTTGTCAGATAATCATCTGCACCGCAGTCGAAGCCCGCCAGCTTGTCGCTACTTTCCCCTTTAGCTGTGAGCATGATAATGGGCACTGTAGAGAATTCCCGGATTTTCCGGCATGCTGTCAGTCCATCCATTTCCGGCATCATCACATCCAAAATGACAAGATCCGGGGCCTCTTTCCGGGTCAGCCGGACGGCATCCAGCCCATTCCCACCTGTGAGAACCTGAAAGCCGTCACTTTGCAGATTATACCTGTCTCTTATACACATCTCCGAGCCCACGAGACCGAGGCTGATCT
>UROL01000002.1 GCA_900549495.1 uncultured Eubacteriales bacterium
CTCCAGCCTTATATTCCATACCGGTTCCAACAATCGGCGCTTCCGTACGCAGCAGCGGCACAGCCTGCTTCTGCATGTTAGAACCCATCAGAGCACGGTTGGCGTCGTCATTCTCCAGAAAGGGAATCATCGCGGTGGCCACGGAGACTACCATACGGGGGGAGATGTCCATATAGTCCACGTATTCCGGCTCCACCTGGATGGTCTCGTCCTGGTGGCGGCAGGTGATACGGGGGCCGATGAGGCAGCCGTTCTCGTCCACCGGCTCGGCGGCCTGGCAGACCACATACTGATCCTCCACGTCGGCGGTCATATAGGTGATCTCGTCGGTGACATGGCCGGAGGGCCGGTCCACCCGGCGGAAGGGGGCCTCGATAAAGCCGTACTCATTGACCCGGGCATAGGTGGCCAGATAGGAGATCAGGCCGATGTTGGGACCTTCAGGGGTCTCGATGGGGCACATGCGGCCATAGTGGCTGTAGTGCACGTCGCGGACCTCCATGTTGGCGCGCTCGCGGCTGAGGCCGCCGGGGCCCAGGGCGGACAGGCGCCGCTTGTGGGTCAGCTCGGCCAGGGGGTTGGTCTGGTCCATGAACTGGCTCAGGGGGCTGGAGCCGAAGAACTCCTTGATGGCTGCGGTAACGGGCCGGATGTTGATAAGGCTCTGGGGCGTGACAATGTCCAGATCCTGGATGGTCATCCGCTCCCGGATGACCCGCTCCATGCGGGAAAAGCCGATGCGGAACTGGTTTTGCAGCAGCTCGCCCACGCAGCGCAGGCGGCGGTTGCCCAGGTGGTCAATGTCGTCGGGGGTACCCACGCCCATGGCCACGCAGTTCAGATAGTTGATGGAGGCCATAATGTCGTCCACAATGATGTGCTTGGGAATCAGGTCGTCCATCCGCTCTTCGATGGCTTCCTTCCAGCCGTCGGCAGGAACGGTATCCAGCATCTCCCGCAGGACGGTGAAGCGAACCTTCTCCTTGATGCCGTACTCCTTGGGGTCGAAGTCCACAAATCCGGCCATGTCCACCATATTGTTGGAGAACACCTTCACATGGCTGTCGCCGATACGAATCACAGCCTCGTTAACGCCCTTGGCGCTGAGCTCGTGGGCCCGGACACGGGAGATGAAGTCCCCGGGCATCACCAGGATTTCGCCGGTGATGGGGTCGGTGATGGGCTCTGCCGCTTCCTGACCGGACAGGCGGCTCCAGATGTCCATCTTCTTATTGAATTTATAGCGGCCCACCTTGGAAACGTCGTAGCGGTGGGCATCAAACAGCAGCCCTTCCAAATGGGCAGTGGCAGTCTCCACCGTGGGAGGCTCGCCGGGACGCAGACGGCGGTAGATTTCCAGCAGGGAATCCTCTTTGGTCTTGCAGGGGTCCTTTTCCAGGGTGGCGATAATGCGCTCATCCTCGCCGAACATTTCCTTGATCTGCTCGTCGGTGCTGACACCCAGGGCACGAATCAGGCTGGTGATGGGCAGCTTGCGGTTTTTATCGATACGCACCCAGAACACATTGGAATTGTCGGTTTCGTATTCCAGCCAAGCGCCACGGTAGGGAATGACGGTGGCGGTATAGGTGTGCTGATCCGCCTTGTCCACCTCGTGGCCATAGTACATGCCGGGGCTGCGGACAATCTGGGAGATAATGACACGCTCTGCACCGTTGATAACGAAGGTGCCGCCGTTGGTCATTACAGGGAAATCACCCATGAAGATTTCCTGCTCTTTGATTTCGTCGGTCTCTGTGTTACGCAGGCGGATACGCACCTTGATGGGCTTTGCATAGGTGGTATCCCGCTCTTTGCACTCCTCGATGGTGTACTTGGGCTTGTCCTCCATGGTATAATCCAGGAAGCTCAGCTCCAGCTTGCCGGAGAAGTCGGTAATGGTGCCCACATCCTTGAACACCTCACGCAGGCCTTCGTCCAGGAACCACTGATAGGAGTCCTTCTGGATTTTCAGCATGTTGGGGATTTCCAGGATTTCCTCATACTTTGCGTAGGATTTACGCATGGTCTTACCGAACATTACGTCCTTGACCATTGCCATATGGATCATCACAGCCTTTCTTTCGAAATGTGTTGCCTATTTGATACGCCAGGAGCCGTTGTCATTTGTTGCGAACTTCCCACTTGACAGCCGCCCTGCCCTGTGATAAAATGCGGATGTGGGAAAGGCCACACCTGGGCATAGTATCACACTATGGATTACTATTTTATATCATAGGCTTGCATTTGTCAATTGGTTTTTCTGCCGTTTCGAGGACGTTTTCGCCCTCGATTTTTTGTTTTTATGCCCAAATCGCCTTGCATACGCCCCCCGCCCTTTCAGCGCCCCGAATGCTTTTCGTTTTACCATTCAGATAAAAAGCACAGGCTTTTTCCGAGCCTGTGCTTTTTTAGCAACTTATTCTCTTTCCTTCCCGCTGACAATGCGGTAGTAAGCATGGGCGGTGAAACGATAAATCACCACGTAAAACACGCAGAATATCAGAAATGCTCCCACATTGGTCAGAATTACCAATTTCTTATTGGCCAGGCCGAACATGGTCAGCAGCTGCCACACCAGAGGGAAGGCAAAGGCCAGATGCACCCCCGCCATCAGCAGCGGGAGGAAGAACACGGTGAGAATCTGGGAATTGATACTCCTTTTGATGTCCCGCTGGGTCATACCCACCTTACGCATGATGGCAAACCGGGACTGATCCTCGTAGCCCTCGCTGATCTGCTTATAGTAGATAATCAGCGCCGCAGCGGCAATAAACAATGCGCTGAGCATCATGCCGATGAAGAACAGGCCGCCGAAGGTAATATAGAAATCCTGCCGCTCCAGGATGGGGCACTCACTTTGCACTTTTATTCCGTCTGCAATGGACAGGGTTTTCAGGCTCTCGCACAGCGCCTGATGCACCGCCACGATGTCCTCCTCCGGCAGGTCAAAATCAAAGCCGCAGTAATCGCTCATGGTTACACCCAGACTTTCCAGGCCGGAAAGCTCCTGCATATCGGAAACCACCAGCACCACGCTGGGCACAACGGACACCTTCATAAGCCCCATGGTCATAACCCGGGGCATCTGTCCCGCAATTTCCAGCTGCAATTGGCCAATCTGAATGGTGTCCCATTGGAGGCTGCAATTGTAAGCACCGGCCAGCGCCTGCCCCGGCTGCAATTGCAGGTCGGTTCCAAACAGGCGGTTATAGTCCTCCTGTGGCACAAAATACAGGGAGTATACTTCATTGTAGTTTGTCACGCTGCCAGCTTCTGTCGGGTCAGTCAGCAGCTCTTCTCCGGCAAATACGCCGGAAATAGTTGCATAGCGGTAAATCTCCCGGGCAGTGGGGGTGACCTTTTGCGCTTCCAGCGTCCCGTCCAGGGCAGCCTCAATTTCCGCCATGTGGGCATCGTCCATCCATTCCAGGCGGCTCAGACGCAGCGTCAGCCCGCTGTCATGGGGATAGCGTTCGGACAGAGAATCCTCCGCGCCAATATACAGGCTGCCAGTGGAGGAAATCATTACCAGCACCATGGTGGCAAGAATGCAGATGGAGGCCAGTCCTGCGCCGTTGCGCTTCATCCGGTAGGCCATGGAGGAGACGGAAACGAAATGCTGCTTCCGGTAGTAGTAGCCCTTCCACTTTTGCAGCAACCGGCACAGCACCACACTGCCGGATATCATCACCAGATAGGTTCCGGCAATCACCATCAGCACCGCCACAAAGAACCAGGTAAAGGCAGTCAATGCATTTGTGATGCTCACCGCAATATAGTAGGCACCTGCCAGCAGCGCAACCCCCAGAAGGCCCAGCAGATAGTTTGCCCTGGGGGGCTTCTCCCCTGCCGCCTCGCTGCGCAGCAGCTCCAGCGGACGGGTGTGGCGCACCTGAATGAGGGAGCGTATCATGATAAGGGCGAAGATAACCGCAAAGATAACCAGGGTGAATTCCAGGCTCTCCGGCTCCACAACGATGGAATAGTCCACCTGGCCACGAATCATGTTCACCAGCCCCAGCTCCGCCAGTTTATACAGCAGCGTGCCCAGCGCCAGCCCCACTGCCAGGCCAATGACCGCCACAATCAGATTTTCCCAAAAGGCCACCCGGCACAGGGCGTTTTTGTCCATGCCCAGCACATTGTACAGGCCGAACTCCCGATAGCGGCGACGAATGAGGAAGGAATTGGTATACAGCAGGAAGATAGCAGCAAACACTGCAATCACCAGCTTGCCCAGAGAAAGAATCGTTTCCAGCTGGCTGCCGCCCTTCATGGCGTGCAGCGCCGGCGCATAGCTGAGGGCCTGCATGATGTAGCTCATCATCACCATGCCAATGATTGTCAGACAATAGGGCAGGTACAGCTTCCGGTTCTTCCGGATGCCGGACCAGGCCAAGCGGATGGAAAGCAGTCCTTTCATGCCTCCTCCCCTCCTGTCTGGAGCATGGTCAGGGTATCGGCAATTTTCTGGTACATCTGCTCATTGGAGCATTCGCCCCGGTAGAGCTGGTGGAAGACCTGTCCGTCCTTAATAAACAGCACCCGGTCGGCACAGCTGGCAGCCTTAACCGAATGGGTGACCATAAGGATGGTCTGCCCGCCCTTGTGAATCTGGCTGAACAGCCGCAGCAGCTCATCCGTAGCCTTGGAGTCCAGAGCACCGGTGGGCTCATCCGCCAGAATGATTTTGGGCTTCATCATCAGCGCCCGGGCCACGGCGGCCCGCTGCTTCTGCCCGCCGGATACCTCATAGGGATATTTCTTCAGCAGATGCTCAATGCCCAGCTGCCGGGCAATGGGGGTAAGTACCTCCTTCATCTGGGGATAGGGTATCCCCGCCAGCACCATGGGCAAATAGATATTGTCCTCCAAATTGAAGGTGTCCAGCAGGTTAAACTCCTGGAACACGAAGCCCAGATTGTCCCGCCGGAAGGCAGCCACGTCCTTTTCCTTGATGCTGCTCAGGCTCTCCCCTTCCAGCAGCACCCTGCCGGAGGTGGGCTTATCCAGGGCGGCCAGGATATTCAGCAGGGTGGTCTTGCCGGAGCCGGACTCCCCCATAATGGCGGTGTACTCCCCCTGCTCCACAGTGAAATTCACATCCCGCAGGGCCTCCACGCTGCTGCCCCCAAAGCGGGTGGTATACACCTTTTTCAGGTGCTCAACGGTCATCAGGCACATACTTCGTCCTCCTCATTTCTGTTTTTCCAGGCAAACAGGGCCACAACAATTAAAAATGCCACCAGGCAAACGGTACGGCTCAGCTTCTTCACGGCATTGCGCTCCTTTCCTTTGATGGCACTATTATACTCCAAAGGAAGCGCCGGTTCCTGCGATTGTCCTTACAATCCCTGGGGCAAAACGAACAAAACTGTCACATTTCCGTTATTTCTCAGCTTTCCCCGGAAAAAGCTGTTGGGTTTTTCCAAGAGCTGTGATATGATAAATTCAATCCGTACCCTCTCCTTCTGGGAAGGGGAAATTTTTTGCAAGGAGGGATTTTCTGTGTCTGTATCCCATATGCTGGAGGTCTTTGGCTGCCGCAGCTTTCAGGCGATTCTGAAAGTCGGCAATTACTGCATGGGCTACCGAATGCCCGAATATCTGGAGGGGCCGGGAAAAATTCGGGAACTGGGAGATTTCCTCCGGGAGAAGGGAATCCAGGATGTGCTGGTGGTCACCGGCGCAGGCATGGTGCGCCGGGGGCAGGTGCAGCCCCTGCTGGACGGCTTCCAGAGGGCCGGAATCCGCCATTATGTAAAGGCCTTTGAGCACCCGGATCCCACCTCCTTAGATGTGGAAGCGGGATTCGCCGCCTATCAGGAGCAGGGCTGCAAAGCCATTGTGGCACTGGGGGGCGGCTCCCGAATCGACTGCGCCAAGGCCATTGCCGCCAAGGTCGCCCATCCGAACAAATCCGTGGCCCAGCTACAGGGGCTGCTGAAGGTGCACAAGCCCATTGTTCCCTTTGTGGCCATTCCCACCACTGCCGGAGCCGGCTCGGAAACCACGGTGGCTGCGGTCATCACCGATTCCCAGACCCACCGCAAGGCGGCCATCAACGACCCCTGTCTGATTCCCCGGTATGCAGTGCTGGATCCGGAGCTGACGGTGGGGCTGCCCCCCTACACCACGGCTACCACCGGCATGGATGCCCTGGCCCACGCCATGGAGGCCTACACCAACCACACCTACAACACCAAGCTGGAAAACCGGCTGGCCAAGGAAGCGGTGCGGCTGATTTACCACAACCTGCTCACCGCCTACTCCCAGGGAGACAACCTGGAAGCCCGGCAGAATATGCAGCGGGGCGCCTTCTACGCCGGCAGGGCCTTTACCCGGGGATGCGTTGGCTATGTCCACGCCATCGGCCACACCTTGGGTGGGCTGTATGGGGTCAGCCACGGCCTTGCCATGGCGGTGCTGCTGCCCCATGTGATGCGTGCCTACGGCACGGCGGCTCAGAAGCGGCTGGGGGAGCTGGCCCGGGTCTGTGGCATTCCGGGAAACACGGATGCGGAGCTGGCAAAGGGCTTCCTGAGGTGGATTGAGCACACCAACCAGGCAATGGGTCTGCCCAAGGGCTTTGACATGATTCGTGACAAGGACATTGACCAGATGATTACCTGGGCCAAGAAGGAGGCCAACCCCCTCTACCCTGTGCCGGTGGTCTGGGGCCGGGAGGAGCTGGGCCGGGTGATTCAGTCCATTCGCATCTGATGGCAAAAGGTTATATTTCCAGATTGGTACAATCAGAGCCGGAGGTACGCCTCCGGCTCATTCGTATATGGTCTGCTTTTTCCCCAGCGCCAGCTTCATCAGCGTACCCTGGCCGGGGGTGGATTCGGCGCTGATGCCGTGGCCCAGGTTCTGGCAAATCCGCCTGCACAGGTACAGCCCCAGGCCGGAGGCCTTTTGTTCGCTGCGGCCGGTGCTGCCGGTGTAGCCCCGGTCGAAAATTCTTGGCAAATCCTCGGCGGCAATGCCGATGCCGGTGTCCCGGATGCACAGGCATTCCTGCTCCCAATAGATGGACACCGTGCCCCGGGGCGTGTATTTCAGGGCATTGGACAGCAGCTGCTCCACCACAAAGCAGAGCCATTTCTCATCCGTCACCACTCTCTGGGCAATGGGTGTGTATTCCAGGCGGATGCCCTTGCGGATGAACTGGGCGGCAAATTTCCGTATGGCTCCCCGAACGATTTTGTCCACCGGACATTCCCGGAAGACATAGTCCGTATCCGGGCTGTCCAGGCGCTGGTAGGTCAGCACCATCTCGGCGTATTGCTCGATGCGCTGCAATTCCTCCCCTACGTCCCGGCTGAAGGCGGAATCCTCGCTTTCCAGCAAAAGGCGCATGGCCGCAATGGGGGTTTTGATTTGGTGTACCCAGGTGGTATAGTAGTCGGTGCGCTCCTGCTCCTGCTGGCGGGTCTGCTGCCGGAGCTGCTGGATCTGCTCTGTCTGGCGGCAGAGGATGGCCCGGTAGGCCCTGTCCGTCTCCGTGTCAAATTCCGCCAACCGCTCTGTCAAATCATCCGGCAGGGAGGTCAGGGCGGACAGCTTTTTCCGCTTGTCCCGGCCCTTCCACCCGCCGTATAGTCCCACCCCCGCCAGCAGCAGGGCGCACAGCGCACTGGGGTACAGCGCCGCCGCCACCGGCAAATGATACAGGGCAAAGGATGCCGCAAAAATGCCGGTACACACCAGCAGCAGAGCCATCCACCGGCCCCAGGAAGACCACAGCTTCTTCATTCCCGCACCTCAGTCAATCCGATAGCCCACGCCGAATTTGGTTTCGATAAAATCCGTCAGCCCGGCTGCCTCCAGCTTTTTCCGCAGGCGGCCCACATTCACCGTCAGGGCATTCTCATCCACAAAGGAATCCGTCTGCCATAGCGCCTCCATAAGCCTCTCCCGGCTGACCACCTTGCCTCTGCTCTTCATCAGCTCCAGAAGAATCCGGTATTCATTTTTCGACAGGCTGATTTGCTTTCCCTGGTAGGTCAGGGAATTGTCTCCGGTGTTCAGCATGGCCCCCCGGTGCTCCAGCACCGGGCTGCTCTCGCCAAAGGAATAGGCCCGCCGGAGCAGCGCCTGAATTTTGGCTATCAGCACATTGCCGTCGAAGGGCTTGGGGATGAAATCGTCCGCCCCCATATTCATGGCCATAATGATATTCATATTGTCCGATGCCGAGGACAGGAAGATAATCGGCACCTGGGACACCCGGCGAATCTCGCTGCACCAGTGGTAGCCGTTCATAAAAGGGAGCCCAATGTCCATCAGCACCAGATGGGGATTGCAGGCGGCGAACTCGCCGGAGACATTCTGAAAGTCCCGGACCGTCACCGCCTCCATGCCCCAGGCAGCAATCAGCTGGCCAACCCCCCGGGTAATCCCCGGGTCATCCTCCACAATCAAAATCCGATACACTGCATATCACCTCTTGGGCCAATGATACGGCATTTTTTCTGCCCTGTCAAGCAAAGCCGGAGCATCCGGCAAAGGATGCTCCGGCAAGGGCAGACATTCACCTTACCTCGGTCAGGGCAGGAGCCTCGGTCTGCTGCTGTGCGGTATCGTAGGTTCGCTGGCTGATGATGTAGCGGGGGCGGGCCTTGGTTTCCAGGTAGATTTTCCCCACATACTCCCCGATAACCCCCAGGGACAGCAGCTGAATGCCCCCCAGGAAGCACAGGATGCAGGTGGTACTGGCCCAGCCGGAAACCGTGCCCCCTGCCAGGCTCTCCACCACGGCCCAGAGGATGCCGATGAAGCTCAGCAGCGCCACAAACATACCCGCACCGGTGATGATGCGGATGGGCTTGACAGACAGGCTGGTAATACCGTCGAAGGCCAGCAGGAGCATCTTCTTCAATGGGTAGTGGCTCTCCCCTGCCAGGCGCTCCGCTCGGGCATAGTAGACGCTGGTGCTCTTGAAGCCCACCAGGGGCACCATACCCCGGAGGAAGATATTCACCTCTTTGAATTTGGCCAATTCCTGCAAGGCCCTGCTGGAAATCAGGCGGTAGTCCGCATGGTTGAACACCACCTCCGCACCCATCCAATTCATCAGCTTATAGAAGCTCTCTGCGGTGAAGCGCTTAAAGAAGGTATCCGTCTGGCGGCTGCTGCGTACACCGTAGACAATTTCGCATCCGTCATCATAGGCCGCCACCATATCGTCCATGGCGTTGATATCATCCTGGCCGTCGCAGTCGATGGAGATGGTGATGTGGCAGCGGTCCTTGGCCTCCATCAGCCCGGCCAGCACCGCATTCTGGTGGCCCCGGTTCCGGCTCTGGCAGATGCCCAGATAGTGGGGATCCTGTCTGGCCAAATCGCAGATAATGTCCCAGGTTTTGTCCCGGGAGCCGTCATTGACAAACAGCACCCGGCTATCCGGAGAAATCCGCCCGGCGGAGGCCAGAGCATTGATTTTCTCCAAAAACATGGGGGCTGTAATGGGCAGCACCTTTTCTTCATTGTAGCAGGGAATGACAATGTACAGCACCGTATCTTTCATTTCAGTTTGTCTCCTCGCAGCTTCCGAATTCCAGAATGTCCGCAATGCGCCGGCTGGCGTGGCCATCGCCGTAGGGGTTGGAGGCCCGGGACATTTTTTCATATTCCCCGCTATCCGTAAGAAGCAGCCGGAAGAGCTGATAGATATTCTCTTCCTTAGTGCCTGCCAGCTTCAGGGTTCCGGCGGCAATGCCCTCAGGGCGCTCGGTGGTGTCCCGCATCACCAGCACCGGCTTGCCTAGGCCGGGGGCCTCTTCCTGAATACCGCCGCTGTCGGTGAGCACCAGGTGGCAGCGGGCCAGGAAATTGTGGAAATCCAGCACATCCAGCGGCTCAATCAGGTGAATGCGGTCACATTCTCCCAGGAATTTGGCTGCGCAGGCCCGGACGGCGGGGTTCATATGTACCGGGTAAATTGCCTTTACATCCGGAAACTCCTCCACAATTCTGCGAATGGCCCGGAACATATGCTCCATTGGCTCCCCCAGATTCTCCCGCCGGTGGGCGGTAATCAGAATCAGCCGGGCGTCCGCCGCCCATTCCAGCTCCGGGTGGAAATAGTCCTCCCGCACCGTGGTGGCCATGGCATCGATGCCGGTGTTGCCGGTGACGAAAATACGCTCCTCCGGGGTCCGCTCGGACAGCAGATTCTTCTTTGCCATTCCGGTGGGGGCAAAATCATACTGGGACAGAATATCAATCAGCCGCCGGTTCATCTCCTCGGGATAGGGACTGTAGAGGTCATAGGTGCGCAGCCCCGCCTCCACATGGCCCACCGGGATTTGCAGATAGAAGCTGGCCAGGGCTGCGGCGCTGGCGGTGGTGGTATCGCCGTGGACCAGCACCACGTCGGGCTTTTCCACCTCCAGCACGGATTTCATCCGCATCAGCACGGCGGTGGTGACATCGAACAGTGTCTGCCGCTCCTTCATAATGTCCAGGTCGTAATCCGGCACCACGCTAAAGGCCTTCAGCACACTGTCCAGCATCTGCCGGTGCTGACCTGTGACGCACACCACCGTTTGCAGGCTCTTGCGTTTTTTCAGCTCCTGCACCAGGGGGCACATTTTGATTGCTTCCGGTCGGGTGCCGAAAACCAGCATGATTTTTTTCATTTTCTATCTCTCCTTATCAGGCGTTTTGCCATGGATTGGATGGGTGGTAGGCTGCCTTTCCGGCAGTGGAGCAGTGCAGTGAGGTTGCACATGGTCAAAAAATCGTGGCACATGGTAAAGCCGAACATCTGCTTCTGGTTGTCCGCAAAGCCGTTGCCAATGACGGACAGGGGATACTGAACCGCACCAATCAGCATCACCCCCAGATAGAGGACGGCCAGCATTTTCCACCGCATCTCCCCCTCCGGCTTTCTCAGAATGCCGAAGATGCAGATGCAGGCCGCTATGCCATACAGCAGCACATAGCCAAAGAAGCTGCCGAAGGTGAAGAAGCTCCGCCAGTACTGCCACAGGCCCAATCTATGAATTTCTTCGTGGGGCTGGGTGTAGTCCTGACCTGCATAGACCCGGAAGCCATTGTACATCGTCCGGGACACCCGGGCCGCATGGTTCAGCATTTTCAGCAGCTGTACCGGGTGGCGCAGATAGTATTTCACCATGGTAAAGGTATTCACATGGTCATACAGCGCCGCATCCGCCTCGGGGGAATTGGGGCTGATGACATAATCGCCATCGGGCTGGTAGGCATCCTTTCCGATATCCGGCAGCATGGAGGCATCGATGCCCAGCTCCTCCATGGCTCCCTCCGGGTCGTCGGTGACCATCAGGGCGCCGTAGAAGGTGGACTGCCACACCGTCTGCCGCTGGGAAATATTGGCATTGTCCCGGTATACCGTCACGCAGTCCAGGCAAATCAAGGCGCTGCAAACCATCACCGCCAGGGTATAGGGAACAACCCCCTTGACGGAAAGTGGCCGCTGATACAGGGCAAAGACAACCACCAGCAGCAGCACGAAGGGCAGCGTCACCAGCATCTGCGCCTTGGCGCACACCAAAATCCGGCCGCTGAACAGCAGCAGGAACACCGTGGGCCAGCACCGGTTTGCGGGCTTCACCGCCAGATGCACGCAGCAGGCCAGCACCATAAACAGCCCCATAAACATGCAGCTCTCGCCGAACAGGGAGTTGAACCAAACCAGGTAGCTTTCGCACAGGAACACGCCGCACAGCAGCATTCCCAGCACCAGGGCATCGCCCCCCAGCACATCGTACAGGTCATACACCATGGACACAATGCAGCACACCAGCACCCCATTCATCACCATGCTCAGATACCAGGTGCTGAAGACCTGGCCGCCGCAAATCAGCCGCACCAATGCAGCGGGATAGACCAGGCTGTATTTGGGATTCAGGGAGGTCAGCGAGGTCCAGTCGAAGCTGCCCCGGAAGGCGTAATTCTCAATCACCCGGCGGCCCAGCTGCGCCTCTACATTATAAAAGATATCCCCCTGCCAGATAATGCCCAGCTGGTCCATCATACGGCCAAAGTCACCGTTGTTGACGCACCCGGCCCGGGGGGTGGAAAACTGCACAACGGCAGACATTCCCAACGCCAGCAGGAGCACACAAAGGGTGCCAAAGCATCTGTTTTCCCCAAGCCGCCCCACCCGGGCCAGGCCACCGGGCAGCCGGTGGGGCCGGGGAGCCAGGAGGCCGCTGCGCCAGTCTGCCAGACAATTGCGAGGCACAGGGCTCTCTTGCTTGGCCCGGAACCAGGCGGACAGCAGGGCTATTGCATCCCCTGCCGCCACGCAGACTCCGCCGATGCCCAGCAGCATACCGAACACCCCCACAATTCTGGCAGAGTCCAGGAATTCATTGCCCATATAGCGCAGATACATCGGCACATAGCCAAAGCAGCCCAGGCCCAGGCAAAGCAGCGCCGCCCCCGCCGGAAGGGAGCCCGCCGGGCCCCAATGCTTCCACAGCCGCAGTGTCAGCCAGAAAGAGGCTGCCAATTCCAGCAGCAGAAGCAGGGTCATGCCACTGTAGTTTTGGGGCAGGAGCATCTGCATCAGCGTGTCTGCCAAGCTCCAGCTACGCATCAGCCGTCCCTCATCCGAGGTACGCCGCCCCACCTGCAAAACCACCTGGGACTCAAAATGGTTATAGTGCTCCGCCTGGCCGTTGGCCGTTTGCAGCAGCCGCAGGGGGTGGCGCAGGTAGAATTTCCCAATAGATTCCCGGTTCAGCTTTTGGAAAAGGGCAGCTGCCTCCTGGGCATCCCGGGGGCAATGGGTGTAGGCATCCCTGCTGAGGTAAAAGGATTTTCCGATATCCGCCAAATAGCTCTCGTCCAGGCCAAACTCCGCCAAATCCGCCGCCGGATGGTGGGAGGTGGCCAGGAAGCCGGTAAAGGCCGCCTGATAGGCGGAGGCATCGGAGGTGATATCCGTACTCTCCCGGTGGTACTGGGCTGAGGAAGACACCGCCGCCAACAGCACCAGCACGGCGCACAGGGCCCCAGGCAGCCGAAGTCTGCCGTCCTTCCCCGCCAGAACCAAGGCCCCCAGGAGGGCAGCGGCGGCAAAGGGGGCAAACAGCACGGACAGCGCCGAGGAATTCAGGCAGAAGACGGTGCACACCAGAAACAGCGCCAAACTGCTGCCCATCCGCTTTCTGCCATAGGTGAACATCCGCAGGGCCGCTGCCGTCATCAGCAGCAGGCTCACCACCACCGTGGCCACAGGGTACAGCGAGCCAAAGAAGGCCGTCAGGTTCCGGCTCCCTGCCGCCAGCAGAAGCAGCCCGCCGGGAATGGCGGCCAGCCAACCGGCAATGTAGCCGCAGGCCTTCACCAGCATATAGGTTCCTATTGCGAATAAAATTGCATACAGCACCGCCAGATATTGGGTGGAGAAGGGCAGGCCGAAGGGCTGGGTCACCAGGCGGATTAAGGTGATGGGATAGAGGATACTGCTGCGCCCATTGGGGGCCAGCAGCTTCCAGTACTGAAAGCTGCCGTAGGCGTACCGCTCTATCACATGGTCATAATACAGGGTTTCCGAATCCGCCGCATCCTCCGGCAGGTACGTCAGCCCTGCCGCCAGCATGGTCTGCTCATAGCGGCCATTGTCCACCGTTCCCAGGCGGCTGCCTGAGAGGAGCCCCGGGAGCAGCACGGCCAGCACTGCCAGGCCGAACAGCAGCCCCATCATATTCCCATTGTCCCCAAAGCCCCTGTGGCTCCATTCTCTCAGACGTTTCATTCTGTCACATCCTCTGCGGCGGTCAGGTCACTTGGTCCGTGACCGTCAGGCTCAAAATTTTGGCATTGGAGAAGCGGAAGGGCTTCCCGCTGCCGTCTGCGGCGCATCCAATCAGCAGCGTTCCGTCATAGGCCGGTGCATCCGAATGGAGCTGCCCCACCAATTCTCCGTTTAACCAGACGGCGTAATCCCCCGCCTGCTTTGTGATTTTCAGGGTCTGCTCCGGCCGGGGGCCCAGGGTCAGCTCCAGGGCGGCCTGGCCCAGGGTCAGGCTCAGGGTGGTATCGTCCAGGGCAGTGACAATCAGCCCCCGGTAGCTGTTGGGATCCTCTGCAAAGCAGGTGACCAGGTGCCCCGGGCCGGATTTCCGGAAGGTCATTTCCAGGCACCAGCTCTTGTCCGCCACGTCGTACAGCTGGACGCCGGTATCCACATAGGCGCTCTTGCCGTCTCCCAGGAAGCTCCTGTCCAGGGTATACTCCACCGGGGCGGGCTGCTTTGCCACCGGCTCCGGCCTGTGCTCCGGGTGCCAGGTGAGAATGTCCTTCTCCTCCATGACCCCATGGTACACCTCGAAATTATACACTGTCACGGCGCTGAAGCGCATCTTCTCCCCTTCTCCGGTTTCCTGACAACCCAGCAGAAGATTGCCGCCCCAGGGATTGGTGTCGCAATAGTCCTGCTGCACCACCTGCTTTCCATTCAGGTAAATGCTATAGGCACTCTCGTCCTTGACGATGGCCAGGGAGACCTGGGAGCCCTCCGGCACCTGGAAATTCACGCTGCGGTTGCCGTAGAGCAGGTTCAGCTGCCCCGGGCCAATCCGCCGGGCCATTACGCCCCGGTAGTCCGTCTCTTCCTCGGCAAAGCAGGAGAAGTATACCCCTGCGCCCCTGTCGCAGCCCTCCCGGAACTGGGTAAGCAATGTCCAGGAATCGTTGGGCTCGCCGTACAAGTCCAGGCCGGTGTCCAGATAGCTGCTGTAGCCGTCGCCGGTGAACTGCTGCTCCAGGAAGAAAGCCGCCTGGGAATCCACCGCCTGAACCTGCCGCTGGGGCGGCTCAGGCAGCTCCGCCGGTGCCCACCGGGCAATGGTGTCGGCATCCAGAGCAATGTCATAGATTTCCAGTTGGTCTACCTGGGTGGCACTGTAGCGGTAGCGCTTGCCCTCCTCATTGAGCTGGCAGCCCAGCATCAGGGTGTAGTCCAGGGGCTCGAAGGGATCGATTGTTTCCGACCGGAGCTTTTCGCCATTCACATAAACGGTATAGGTCAGTCCTTCCTTTACAACAGCAACCCTCAGCTTTTCCCCATCAGCCGTTATCTCAACACGTTTGCTTCTGTTTAATATTACATACAGATTCCCATCTGCACGGGTCAGCAGAACACCTCGGAGATCCTCACCCTCATGAAAGCAGGAGAACCAAACCTGGTCTTCGCTGCCGCACACTGTATTGATTTCTGTAAGAATCGTATAGGATGCATATGGGTTTTCATAAAGCTGTACGCCAGTATCCAAATAATCGTGGCCACCACCATAGAACCGATAGGGCAGTGAATAGATGCAATGGCTTTCCGTCTGCACCTGCTGATTCCATACATGGCTCTTGTCTAACCGGCGGTCTGGGAGCGAATAGTGGCTACTCATATAATCCGCCAGATAGGCAGTGTATTTTTCAATTCCCCCTTGGGTCATATGAGCCAAATCACAATAATCCACATAGGGGTCAATCCCCAGCTCCCGGTAATTCAGATTGAAATTCAGGAAGGGGACGCCATATTCTTCCGCAATTTCTCCAACTCGGTTAAACCGGCGCTGTTCCTGCTCGTGAATATAGTACGGAGATGCCACAAGCAGGATGGGAATCTCCGCCTCTTTGCATAGCTCCAGGGTCTTCCGGAAATAGGTCTCACATTTCTCTGCCAGAGGTTCAGAGCACTTTATGCCGCTGACATCCGGAATATCAAAGGACTGCACCGGCGCACCGGAAACGTCAATGGACTGAATTTTGGTATCCTTGTCCCAGAAGAAATTATGGAAATCATTCCCGGTGATTTCACTATAGCGATAGTGGTAGGAAGGGAGGCCCAGGAGCAATGCGCTGCGGTACTCCTCCGGCGCACTGACCAGGATGTTTTCAATCTTATCTCTGGACAGCCGCAGACCCTGAGTGGCCTTTACCAGGTTGTCATATCCGGGGAAATCGCCGCTGAAGGTCACGCCGTATACATCCACCACCACCAGCTTTGGGGTTTGGTATTTTAGACATTCTTTCAGATAGTAATAGGTATTCCAGGGCTGCTGCATACTGCCCCAGCAATTATAAGCGGCGATGCCCCGCAAATCCCAGAGGAGGCTGGGATCCACATTCATACCCATGTGGGAGCTGCCCAGAAGGAGCACATCCACCGTATCCTGGGGCAAATCATAAAAATGGTCGATGGTAGTAATCCCATCCTCATACTTAAAGCCGAAAATACAGCTGACCAGATAAAACAGCACCACCAGGCAGGCGAGGAAGGCGACGGTCTTAAAGAATTTTCCGAAAAAGTTTTTCATATTCTCTCCCCCTGCCTCAGAACTGGAAGTAGATAAACTGGGCTGCATCGTAATTCGGGCCGTAGAAGCCGAAAATCAGAATTGCGAACAGGGCGATAAAATAGAGCACCCAGCGGAAAATCCAGTTCTGCTCCAGCACCCAGTCCCGGATATGCACATTTTTCTCGTGGAGCCAATCCACCGCAAAGATGGTGAGAATGGCCAGTACCCCCACCCAAAAGTCAATCCGGCTCAGGCCCAGGGTATACAGGGTTCCATCGAAGAGCACCCAGGGGTTGAAGGCGGAAAAGAGCTGCCGAAGTACCGTCACCGCATCTGCCAATGTGGCAGCCCGGAAGAAAATCCAGCTGAAATCCACCAGCAGGAAGGTTACCACCGTGGACAGGAGCCGGGCGCTGCCGGTATTCTCCCGGATGCCGAAAAGGCGGCGGCACCCCGCCCGGAGCTTTTGGGTCTGGGCCCCGATAATCTGATACAGGCCGTTCAGCCCGCCCCAGATGACATAGGTCCAGTTGGCGCCGTGCCACAGGCCGGAGGTGAGAAAGACAATCATAATGTTGCGGTACTTGGCCCACTTTCCCTTCCGGTTGCCGCCCAGGGGGATATACAGATAATCCCGGAACCAGGTGGTCAGGGAGATGTGCCAGCGCCGCCAGAAATCCGCCACGGAGACGGCAAAATAGGGCCGGTGGAAATTTTCCATCAAATCAAAGCCCATAATCTGGGCCGCACCCACGGCAATGGTGGAATAGCCGGCGAAATCGCAATAGATTTGAACGGCAAAGAACAAGGCACCCACCAGGATGGTGAATCCCTGGTAATAGCTGCTGTAATTAAACACCTGGTCCACCAGCACGGACAGCCGGTCGGCCACCACCATTTTCTGAAAATATCCCCAGAGCATCAGCAGCAGGCCCCGGACAGTCCGGTCATAGGAGAAGCGGTGCTTTTCGTAGAACTGGCCCAACAGCCGGGAGGAGCGCTCAATGGGCCCCGCCACCAGCTGAGGGAAGAAGGAGACGAACACCATGTATCGCAGCAGATTCCGCTCCACCTGCACGTCTCCCCGGTACACATCGATGGTGTAGCTGAGGGCCTGGAAGATGTAGAAGGAGATACCCACCGGCAGCAGCAAATCCAGCTTGGGCACCCGGAGGGTTACGCCGGTACGGGCCAGAAGGGCATTGAGATTTTCTATGGTAAAATTGGCATATTTGAAGAAGAACAGCAGGGTCAGGTTCAGCACCAGGGAAATGGCCACAATGCCCTTGCTGCGGGTTCTGTCCGGGTCGTCCTGCTCCTTCTTCGCCGTGCGCTCCAGGGCAATTCCGCTGAGCCAGGTGACGAAGGTGGAGGCAAACAGCAGCAGCGCATACTGGGCATTCCAGCACATGTAGAAATAATAGCTGCACACCAGAAGCCAGATGTAGCGAATTTTATGGGGAATCAGGAAATAAATCAGGGTTACAATCGGGAAAAAGATTAAAAAGTCTACCGAATTAAACAGCATTCCGCCTCGCCTCTACACAACAGATTTCGCATATGGGCCAGCAGTGGCCGGGAAAGGATGCCCCCGGCTCTGCCGGAGATTGTCAGAAGGTGACGCTGCCGCCGGTGACGTATACCGTCAGCGGAAGCAGCTGGTCGAAGGCCTGCAGGTCACCGCCCCGGAGGAAGGCGCCGCAGAAGCGGCTACCGGCATCCGATACATAGCTGCGCTCCATGGCGTTTCTGGCCATGTGGTACAGCGCACCGTCCCCGGTGGCCTGGCCGATAAGGGCGGCAATGGCAAATACCGCCGTGGAATCGTACTGGTATCCTGCCTCCGCTGTGCCGTCCACCCGATAGCGGGCGGCCAGGGTTCCCGCTTGCAGCGCATCCTTCAGCCATTGCAGGGTCTCCTCCCGGGCAAGGCCTTGCTCGCTCAGGTGATATACCGTCAGCAGCGCCTCCGCCGTGTTCAGGCTGTCCTGGCTGTAAGCGCCGGTGCCATAGTCATAGGAGCCATAGTACAGGGGAAACTCCGGGCTGATAAACCCGCCCTGGACGATTTGCAGCAAATCCTCCCCCAGAGCAGCGAATTCGCCTCGGTTTTTTGCCAGCAGCGCCAGAGCCGTAAAATCCCCATAGGTCAGGGAAATGCTGCTGCCGGGCTTGCCCTGCCGGAAATCATAGAAGGAGCTCAGGTGGCCACGGTAGACATTCTTATCCAGAATTCCCGCCGCCAGCTTCTCCAAGGGCTGGGCGTAGCCGCCCCATTTTTCCTCTGCCAAATACAGCGCCCGGGCAATCCGCAGGTCATCCAGCAGAGCGTTGGCGGTTCCCTGGGTGCCGTCCTCCGCCACATACCAGGCAAACACCCCCTGCCGCTCCATGTTTTCGGAGACAAAGCCCCAGCAGCGCTGAAACAGCGCCCGGTCATCCAGCTGCACCGCACAATTCATCAGCAGTCCCATGGACTCGCTGAGAACATCATGCCCCTTGGGGGATGGAGCGGCGGAATTGCGGTAGGCAGTATAGATGCCCCCCTGGGAATTCATCATACAGCTTTCCAAAAAAGCCAACTGCTTTCTGGCGTTTCCCACATGGGCATATTCCAGCAAATCCCCAAACGCCTCCGCTGTCAGCACCTTGGTCTCCATTGCCCGGACATAGCCCGCTTCATCCGCCACAATGGTGGTGGGAATCCGCTTCATGCCATAGGCCCGGTAGGCCTCCAAGCCCACGTCATACACATGGTCGTAGGACGACCAGCCCATTTTCTGCAAATATTGCTCCGCCTTTTGGATGGTCTCTTCTTTGCTCTCGTCGGTTTTGTTTACCAGAATCAGCCGGGTGCCGCCAGCCTCTTCGGCTGCACTTTGCAGCTGCACCAGGCTTTCCAGCTGCTTCTCGCAATAGGGGCACCAGGTTCCCCAGTACATCAGCACCAGTGTCTGGCCGGGGTAGGCGGTGAGCAAGTCCACCGTCTCCCCTGCTGCATTTTGGAACCGGGTCACCGGCAGCTTCTGCCCAAGGGCCAGATTTTCCGGCCGGTAAAACTCCGGGCCGGAAAGGGTTGGCTCGGTGGCAGCCTGTGCAGTTGGCTCCTCCGGCACCGGGGAGGGGCTGCGCCGCCCTCTCCACAGGAAAAACAGCCCAATTGCATTGGCCAGAATCGTAAGTATGGCCAGCCCCACGATCAGGGCTTCCCGCCGGGGGTGAGGGTTAGGTTTCATTGTGGGTATCCTCTTGCTTGTAGGCCTGGGTGACGCTGACACGGATCAAATTCCGCTCCAAGGCATCCTGCATATCGAATTTACTTTGCATGGCCTTCTCCCGGAGTTGGGTCAGCTCAGCCTCGTCCCGGTGAATTTTTTCAATGCGCTGCTGCTTTTCCAGGATGGCGGCCTGGTTGGCCTCCTTCTCCTCCCGGAGCTTCAGCACCTTTGCCCGGTTCAGGCGGTAAATCCCATCCACTGCGCACCCGGCCAGAAGGGCCAGCATAAACAGGGCATGGTAGTGGTAGCGGTTCTGGCTCTCCACAAACAAGTGCATACCCACCGTGCCTACAAAAATCAGCAGGAAGACATACTCAATGTCGTTGCCCTTGCGCCACAGGAATATTCCGGCAATCCCCGCAAAGGCAAAGCAAAGCAGGTAGTATAGATTCCCCCAATCCCGGGAGGCATACAAAAACGTCTGCCGCTGCTCCGTCAGATTCCCCTGCTCATTCAGAAACAGCAGGCTCCATGTTCCGCCGTAGTCATCGTTGCCCCAAAGGACATGGTATTTCCGCAGGAAGAGATTGAAGATTCCCTCGGGGTCACCTTTCAGCCGCTGGATGGCCAAATCCCGGCAGGCCGCATGGGCCTCCCCGGCATCGCCGGAGGCATCGTAGGCATCGTAGAGATAATTGGAATCCTCTGCATTCCAGCCGCCCTCGGAGGCGGTGTTCAAGCCCACCAGCAGGTTATAGCCAAAGGAGGTGCTGCCCGAGGCCAGCTTCCGCCCCACCGTCTGCTGAATGGTCATATTGGTGCCGGAGGTAATCAGCACATAGCACAGCAGCACAATCAGGCACCGCATCCAGCCCCGGGAGAGAATCATCAGAGAAATGGAAGGGTTCTGGGACTGCTCTGCGCTGAGGAACAGTCTCCTGGGGAAAATGCACAGAACAATGGTAATCACCACTATCAGAGCCATGGGCCGCACCGTGGCACACAGGCCCAGCACAATGCCGATGGCCACATAGAGCATCACCCCCAGGCCGGGGTGCTTCATCTGGGAAGTGCAGCATCTCAGGGACAGCACAAACAGATATACCCCCAGCATCATCAGGAAGGAGAACAGAAACTCGCTGGCCAGCTGATTGGAATACAGCACCTGGGAGGGCCAGAAGGCGGACAGCACCAGGGCCGTCAGCCCGGCCAGCCTTCCCCCTGCCAGCCGCCCGGTGCGGTATACCAGCAGCACCGTAGCCACGGACAGCACCACATTGGCATACTGCCCCACGGACACTTTTGTGCCGAAGATACGAAACAGGGAGGCAAGGAAGCTGGGATATCCATAGACGTGGGGGAACATGGCGATATAGTCGCAATAGCCCGCCCCCTCCTTCTGGATGGTGCCCCGGTTCAGCAGGTCGGCAATCTCATAATAGGTCTTAAAGTCCGAGGCCGGCTGCATGGGGAAGGCGGAAATCACCCATAGCCGCACCCAGGCTGCTGCCAGCAGCACCGCCACGGCAAAGGCAGCTTCCAGCAGGTTCACAGTCCTTCTCTTCTTCCGGGCAAAATCCTCCAGCTCCAGGCGGGCGGCCATGGCGGCTCCGGCGTTCAGCAGCACCCAGGCCGCCAGAAGCAGGGCAAAGAACCCGCCTCGAATCACATAGGGGTACTCCCGCCCGACACCCAGATCGCTGATTCCGCACACCAGCGCATACAGAACGCCCACCAGGAAAAGGATATTCACAAAGTAGCCAAATGCATTTTTCTTCGGTTTCATCGGGTACACCCCTTGGTTATCCTATTTTTTCTGCCGCCAGTAAATCCGGATGAGAATCAGAATTGCCGCCAGCAGGAACAGCAGCATCACACCGGAGGCAACCAGGGTAAACACGGCGGCCTCCCGATTGGTATCCAGCATTTTCTTGACAATGGGGGTTCCTGCACTGGCCCTCTGCTGGGCCAGCTCGAAGCTCCGGACGTCCCCGTCCCCATCTATCAGGGCAGTGTCCTTTTCCAGCTTCCAGACGTTGGAGGAGGCGGTGAGGAAGCTGCGCAGGTTCTGCATACCTGCATCGTCCAGGGTGCCCACCACCAGCACCGCCCGGCCCTCGGCATAGGGAGAGGGGAAGATTTGCAGGGTGGAAATGCTTTTGGCATAGTTGTCGGACAGCACCATGGCATCGTTGCTCAGGAAGCTGACGCCGGTATCGCTGTAGCGGAAGCTCAGGTTGGCGTTCAGCTCCCGAAGCAGGCTGTTGTCCTGATAGGTGCCCAGCACCAGCAGGTTACCGCTCTTCTGCTCCTTGGTGGTCAGGGAATCGGCATAGCAGACACTGAGGCTGCCATAGGGAGAGGGCTGCTCGCCATACAGGGCAACCATTCTGCCCAGAGTGTCCAGCTCCACCGGGGTGATTTCTTCCGGAATCACCACCTGAAGCTCATTGAACCGGGAGGACACCTCGAAGGGATAGGGCCGCTGGCTCAGGGAGTAGCTGCCCACGGCGCCCACCGGCAGATAGAAGGTGGAGTCCCCAGTGACATAGGCCCAGGGCATCTCGTCCATTCTGGGGGTGCAGAACAGGTCGGGCAGCTCCAGGTCGAAGGCAATGGTAATCTTGCCTGCATAGGTGCCCACCACATCCTGGGGCATGGTAAAGGAGAGGGTATCCCCGCCGGCATTTTCCCGGGTCAGGCGCTTGCTGCTCACCGGCACGTTGCCCCAGTAGACGGTAATCATAGAGCGCTCAAAATTCAAATTCTCGCTGTAGCGGAATTTCAGGTCCACCATGCCGGAATCGGCCAGCACATAGCCCCCGGAGAAGGGAAGGTAAATATCCCCCGCCTGACGGAAGGGCCCAATAAAGGACAGGCCGGAATCCAGCAGCGAATCCAGGCTGATGCGCCCGGCAGCCAGAGAGCTGCCAATCTGGGCCCGGATGGAATCCGCCGCATTTTCCCGGACAAAGGCCAAATCCGTCTTTTCCTGGGTCACCCGGTTGTCGTCCATTAGCATCGCTGCCGCCTCGGTCAATGCCTCGCCACTGTCCGAGGTGATTAGCAAGGTGTCCACACCCTCGTCCTGGAAAAAATATACCAATGCCTGAGCGGCCAGGCTCTGACTTCCCGCCATCAGGTCGGCAGTGGTGCGGTAGTGCTCACTGAGATTGCCCCGGAGGCTGACCACAATGCGGTGGGTCTTGTTCCCGGCGCTGTCGGAGAGACGAGCCAGAGTGATGGCATCCTCCATATCCGTCTCGCTGCCCAAATCCGCCCGCAGCATCAGCGCCGCAGCCAGCTCGTCGGTGTCGCACTGGTCAGAAACCAGGATTTCCGTGGTGCCGCCGGTCTCGTCCAGGCTGGACAGGAAGGGATAGGGGTAGGCGGAAATGCGGTTTTGGGCATCCTTCACCTCGTAGCCCACCTGGACAAAGGAGGTGCCCCGGATGCTGATCCAGTTGGCCCCGGAGAAATCGTCCAGGCAGCCGTCGTCGTCATACAGCCGGACGTAGCCGGTAATGTCAAAGGAGTTGTAGCCCTCCTTCACATATTCCAGGGGAATCTCCACGAAAAACACCTGGGTGCTGCCGCTGCGGTAGTCCATCTGATAGGTGGCCACCGGGTTGTTGTTAATCATAAAGGTGAGGGAAGCCGGCACATCCTGAATCAGCTGACTCAGCTCTGCCTCAATCTGGGCATACACATACTGGCAGTCCCAATACTCCGGTACCTGGAAAAAGAACCGGCGTGTTTTGTAAATGCCGCTGAACAGGATATTATCCCCATAGACAAAATCCTTGAAATAGGATGCATTCTGAATATCCAGCCGGGTCACCGGGGTGTCGGCATCGGCGGGGTTGACGGCGGTTATGGTCTGCATCTGCTCCCGGGCATCGGCAGTGGGGGCATCCTGCCCCGGCTGGGCCGCCTGGGTGACCGGCACAGTCCCCAGCACCAGCAGCAGCGCCAGGATGCACAGCGCCAGCCGGGAGGCATTTTTTCTAACTCGCATCGCAGTTACCTTCCTTTCTTATGCAGCAGCTCCTGGGGGAGCGTTTCCTCCTCGTCAGGGAGGGTTTCCTCGTAGCGGACGGTTTTGTCCCACTTCACTTCCCTATGGAAAACCTGGTCTTCAAAGCTGAGCCACAGGGCCTTCAGCACCACAATAACCCATAACTTTGCATAGGTAAACAGCATCAGCAGGCTGAGCAGGGCCGAGCTCAGGGTGAATTCGTTTTTCTCCGTGGACAGAGTGAGCATGATGTTGCACACAAACACCAGTATGGCCATCCCCCACAGCATGGTGGAGAAGCCCCCCAGGGTAACATGGACAAAGCCCAGGATGCCGCCCAGGAAGATAAAGTCCGAAATGACCAGCGACGACATCATCAGAATATACACAATCAGATAATACACCACATCCAGCCGCATGGGCCCGGCGGTAGGGTCAAAGATATAGCGCATGTTCTTGGCCAGCACATACAGATTTCCCTTTGCCCACCGGGTACGCTGCCGGAACCACACATTCAGCAAATGGGGCTCCTGCTCCCAGGTGACCGCCAGGGGCATCTGCTTGATGTAATAGCCCATGCGGTAGAGGCGGAAGCTGATTTCCGTATCCTCGGACAGGGCATTGACATCCCAGCCGCCGATTTCCTCAATCAGGGAGCGGCGGATAACATAATTGGTGCCCGGGATGGTGCAGAGCTTAAAGAAGTAGTACCGCCCCGCCTGGTTCATACACTGGTAGGCCAGCGTTTCGATGTTCACAAACCGGCTGAGAAGAGAGGCATTGCGGTTGCGGGTGCGGAATTTGCCAATCACGGCCCCCAGCTTATCGTCCTCCATCAATGTCTCCACCAGAATAGCCAGGGCATCCGGCTGAGGGGTATTGTCGGCATCGTAGATGGCAATTACGTCCCCGGTGGAGACGGAGAAGCCGATGTTCAGGGCATTGGATTTCCCCTTTCCGCCAATCTCCGGCCCGGTGGAAATCACAATCAGCTTTCTATCCGGAAATTCCGCCTGAATCTGCTCCAGCTTTTCAGCGGTGTCGTCGGTGGAATTGTCATTGATAACGATAACCTCATACCGGTCCTTGGGATATTCCAGGCCCAGCAGCGCCCGCACGGTGCGGGTAATTACCACCGCCTCGTCATGAGCCGGAACCAGGATGCTGACCATGGGATATTCTTGCAGGGGCTTTCCCCTGCTCTTCTTATCCACCTGCATATAGTAGACAAAGCCGCCAATGGACAGCACGGCATTCATAATCATCAGCAGCCAGATGGAAATAATCGCATACAGCGAGACAGCATCAATCAGTGTCATTTGCTTGTTCCTCCTCCCTTGCTCCACCGGAAAGAAAACGTTTACGCATCCGGCGGCGAGCATAGACAATGGCATACAGGAATACCGCAACCATCACCGCCACCACAGCCAGCAGGATGCGATTCTGATTTTTCAGGTCCACAGACATCCGCACCAGGGGGCTGCGCTGGAAATCGTAATTCGTGTCATACTCCACAGGGTGGAAGGTGGTGTCCATAGGCGTTCCGTTCAGATACACCGTCCGGTTCTGGTATTCCAGATGGCCCCCATTGAGCCATACCTGGTGATTGTAGTCCCGCAAATCCATAAAGGAATCCCCCTGGGTTCTGGCCAGCCGGGCATAGCGCAGGAATACCTGCGAAGCACTTCCGCAGTCTACATAGGTGGCCGAGGAGTAGCATTGCAGCTGGGAAACACCGTTCTGGTCCAGGTCTATCCTGGGATAAATCAGCTGGTGGCCCTGCCGGGAAATCCGGCTGGTATGGGCCTCCGGGTCGAAGAATGTGGGGTTGCCGTCGTCATAGGCCAGCACTGTGCGATAGCGGCCCAGCACCGTCAGATAGGGCTCCCGGTTGAACCAGGAATAGGGAACCTGAATACCCAGGGGATAGACGCCGTTCTGGATGTAGGCATTGGTCATATCCGTCAGCTTTTCATAAAGCTCCTCCGCCGTTTCCACCGTCTTGTGGAGGATGGGGGCATGAAGCACAATGGTGGCCCCCCGGCTCTGGGCATAGGCCAGCACCTGGCAGAACTGGGTCATGGCGGGATAATCGGTGTTGGCGCTCAGGGGCATCACAGAAATCACATAGGGGATGGAATACGCCTCCACCTGCTCCACAATGTCCAGCAGCTGCTGGGCCGGCATAAAGGGGTACACACTGTCCAGCACCAGAAACTGGGCGTAGCCCGTGGGGGTATCCTGATAGGGCCACATCCACTGGGTAATCTCCTGCATCAGCGCCGCCCGCACCAGGGTCTGACTCAAGTCCGTCACCGGCACAAAGCGAACCTGGGCCACCTCTGCACAAAAAGGATAGCTGCTGCCCCCTGCCTGGAGGCTGCCGCTCTGGTACTCCCCGGCCTGGAAGCGGAACAGCCCCTTCCAATGGGTGATGCATTCATATTCCCCGCCGGTGGGGAAGGTATAGGTCATTTTTCCGTTTTCCTGGGGCTCTTCCTCCAGAATTTTCCCGCTCTGGCCCACCAGGGTCAAATACCGCCGCAGGGTGCCGCTGCCTATGAGCATCAGCTGGGCTCCGGACTTTTTCAGTGCGGTGCCGAAGCCCCGGGTCATCTCCGGCAAATCATAGAGAATCACATAGGGGTATTCCCCCAGCACATCCCGGCACTGCTCCGCCGTGCCGAAGTCCACGGTCTTTCCCAGGGCGGAGGCCAACATTACCAGGCGCTCTACCTGCTGGGCTTGCTCCTGGGAAAGGTTCCGGCTGTGAACCAGCAGCAGGCTGCCGCTTCCGTCGGGAAGGAACGGCTCTTCCTCGGCTGCCAGGGCATGACCGGACAGGGTCAGAGCCATGCAAACGCCAAGGCACAGCACCAGCAGCCGCTTACACGTCATACTGCATTTCATTTTCTGCCTTCTTTTTCAGGTCGATGGCGTTGTCCACCAGTCCTTCTTTGTACTCATAGATGCCCGTCCGGATTTCCACCCGGAGGGCCCGGTCCAGCACCTTGCGGAACTGGTCGGTTTTTTCCAAAGCATTGACAATGCGCTTCTTCATCAGCTCGGCGCCTGCCCGGTCGCAGGTGCACAGAATCCCCAGCTTCCCCTCTTCATCCAGAGCGTACAGCCGGTCCTCCAAGCGAATGCTGTTCTCCACCAGCTCCGCCACAATCACCCGCAGGGAGTCGAATTGGGCATCGGAGAGGATGGATTTCAGCTCCTCCCGATAGCGCAGCTCCATAATCATCAGGGTCAAGCACAAGCCGTTGCGTTTGGCATAGGCAGCCTGACGCTCAATGTCGATGTACATACTTTTGAGATTATACAGGCCGGTGACTCTGTCCACCATCACCTGCTCCGTCAGCTGCTTGTCCAGCATCTCGGCAATGATTTCCGCCTGATAGGTGCTGCGCATAAAAACCACCATGGCACTGACGGTGGCAATGGGCAGCACCAGCCAGGCATAGCTCATCAGCTCCACGGCCCGGCCCACCATAAAGCCCTGGTATACCCGGTAGGCGGCATAGAAGCAGGTCTGTATGGCACTGAGCACCACAGCCAGATACCGGAACCGATAGGCCGCCAGCACCACTGCCCCGGAGAGCACCAGGAACATGGTCAAATTCTCCATCCGCTGAACCTCGGTCTGGGAAAAGGCCACCAGCAGCGCTGCGGCCACAATCCCCGCCAGGAACAGCAGCAGGCCCAAATCCTCCATCAGCATCCGGCGGTTCTTTGCCCGCACTTTATCGTTTACGTTGCTCCGCTTTTCAAGATGTTTCATGTTTCCCCTCCAGAATATTCAGCTTATGAAGGATTTCGGCAATGACGAAATAAAAGAGCAAATCCAGCGTCACCCCAAAGGTCATGCTGCACTGCACCAGCTGGGCGTCGCCGCTGAGGCAAATTACCGCCGTAATGTCTGCAAGGCCTATGGCCGCAATGGTGAGCATGGTGACGAAATACACATAGTCCCATCGGTGCACGGCATGGCGGTTGAACACCTTGCCGCCGGACATGGCCATAACGGCCACCACCAGCAGCACCAGATAGCCCATGGTGGCTGGGACAGAGCGCTCACGGAACATACTCCACATGGAGAAGAACACGCTCTTGGACATGGGCGGCATACCGGTGCTGCGCTCGTAATTGCCGCAGTAATCCCGGCGCAGATGCAGGGCAGACCGGATGGCATTTTCCCACATCAGCACCAGCTCACCGGGGTGCTTCAAATAGTATACCGCCACATCCACCCCATCGAACCGATCCAGCAGCCCATGGTGAAGCACCGGATTGGAAATCTCCGAGGGAGGGTAGTAGTCATACAAAGACTGGTCGGTCAGCAGAGAATAGGAGGTGTCGATGCCCATTTCTTCCAGGGTTTTGTCCGGATTCTGGCTTTGCAGCAGGATGCCCCGGGTTACGGAATGAACCTTGCTGACATCGTCGAACTCATCGCCGCTCCAATACAGGCTGACCACCCCACTGCCAATCAGCAGCACCGACAAAATGCATACCACGATTTTGTCCCCACCGGCCATCAGCCGCACCTGGGCCACCAGCAGCACCTGTCTCTTATACACATCTGACGCTGCCGACGAATAGCCTTGTGTAGATC
>UROL01000003.1 GCA_900549495.1 uncultured Eubacteriales bacterium
GTCTGGTGGGCCCCAACGGCGCCGGTAAATCCACCGTTATCCGCCACCTCACCGGCATTTACCGGCCGGACAGCGGCAGCGTCACCGTGGACGGAGGGGCTGTCTGGGGCGACCCCAACCGAAAAGAGCGCATCGGCTATATTCCGGACGACGTATTCTATTTCCCCTCGGCCACCATGGAGGATATGCACCGGTTCTACCGGGACCTGTATACCCGGTTTGACGACCGGCTCTATGAGAAGCTGAAGGAGATTTTCCGGCTGCCCTCCGGGGCCATCCGCCGGTTCTCCAAGGGAATGCAGAAGCAGGCCGCCTTCCACCTGACCCTGTGCACCCGGCCGGATGTGCTGATTCTGGACGAGCCGGTGGACGGCCTGGACCCGGTGATGCGGCGGCAGGTGATGAGCCTGGTGCTGGCCGACGTAGCCGAGCGGGGCACCACGGTGCTGATTTCCAGCCACAATCTGCGGGAGCTGGAGGATGTGTGCGACCATGTGGGCATCCTGAACCACGGCAAGATGCTGCTGGAAAAGAGCCTGGCCGACATGCAGGGCAGCACCGTAAAGCTGCAAATCGTGGGAGATGCCCCCCAGGGCTTCCAGGTGCTCCACCAGGACCACTCCGGGCGGCTGAACACCTTTATCCTCCGGGGCAGCTATCCCCAGGTGCAGGAGAAATGCGAATTCCTGAATCCCCCGTATTTTGATGTGCTGCCCCTTTCCCTGGAAGAAATCTTCATCTACGAATTGGGAGGTGTCAATTATGAAGTCAAAAACCTCGTGCTATGATTCCGCCATCAGCCATGCCACGCTGAAGCGCTTTGCTCCACTGTGTCTGCTGTATACCATGGGGATGGTTCTGCTCACCGCAGGCTCGGTGCGGCCTGCCAGTTATTTCGACACCGCCGTGGCCGGTATCCGCTTTCTGTGCACCACCATGCCCCTATGCAATCTGGTGTATGCCGCCCTGCTGGCCCAGCTGCTGATGGGCGACCTGTATACCCCCCGGCTGAGCTACGCCCTGTATTCCCTGCCGGTTACTTTGGGGGGCTGGTTCGGTACCCAGGTGATTTTGGGCATCCTCAGCGTGATTCCCGGCATTCTGATTTCCGGCGGCATACTGGCGTTGCAGCTCAGCTCCTTCCGGATTACCGTTGCCGTGCTGATGGCCTCCACTTTTCTCAGCTTTCTGTTCTTCTTCGGCATTGCTCTGCTCAGCTCCGTGTGTACCGGGAACCGAATCGGTATGCTGCTGATTTACGGCATCCTCAATTTCGGTGGTTTGTTCTACGGCTGGGCCAAGCTCAAGATTTTCTGCCCCCTGATTTACGGCATCTACATACCCAACTACCAGGCCACCGCCGTCCCCATTGTGAAGATGATTTCCCAGGACCCCTATACTGTGGTTTATGACAGGGAGCGGATTCCCATAGAGGACACCGCCAGCCATTACTTTGACAACCTGGCGGTTGACCACCTGGAATTTACCAATTTCCTGTGGGTTCTGCTGGCCTATGCGGTGGCAGGATGCATTGTCATCGGCCTTGCCATGTACCTGCTGCGGCGGCGGAAGCCGGAGTGCGCCGGGGATTTGCTGGCCTTCCCGGCAACTGCGCCGGTGCTGCTGGTGCTGTGCTCCGTCCTGTGCGGCATTTTCTTCCACATGATTTCCGACGCCTTCGGCTGGGCAATGGGCTACCCCATGCTGTTTATCGGCATGGTTGTGGGCTACTATGTCATGCTGATGCTTCTGCGGCGGCAGACCAATGTATTCAGCCGCAAATCCCTGGTGCCCCTGATGCTGATTCTGCTTATCTCCCTGGGGGGCATCACCGCCACCGGACTGAACCTGTTCGGCATCACCTACCGGATTCCCGACCCCAGTCAGGTGGAGGAGGTAACCCTTCGGATTTGGGGCGGCCGGGGTGATGAGATTCACTCTTCCCGGCCCGAGGACATTGCACTGGCCATCCGGGTGCAGACCGAAGTTCTGGATTTCCAGAGAGAAATTGAGGGCACCCGCCCCCTGCTGGAGCGCATCTATGGCAGCGAGGAGAACGCTCCCCTGGCCACTACCGACGACAACATGGTTACCCAAGGGTGGCTGACCCTTCGCTATACCCTGAAAAACGGGAAGCAAATCCAGCGTCTGTACTATGTCTATTCCAACTTTGCCTGCATCGCCGACCTGCGGACTGCCTTCTCCACTGCGGAGTGTGTGTTCTGCCAGGATTCCTCCCCCAATCCTCAGGAAACTGTGTATGTTGACCAGAACGGAAAGTTCAGCCCCCAGCTGCTGATGGACCAACTGCAAGGCGTGCAGTTCCGCTGCTGGCACAGCTACGAGGATGAACTCTCCAACACCAACATCAGCCGCCGCATCCGGGACGAGGACATTTCCGGGCTGATTGATGCCATCCTGAAGGACTGCCAGGAGGGGAACATGAGCCAGTACTACGTTTTCCACCCGGGCGACTTCAATCCCGGCGACTACCTGAGCTTCTATTTCGACGATCCCGATTTCGCCTATACCCAGGAATTGAACATCACCCTATACGCAGACTGCACCCACACCCTGCGCTTCCTGGCAGACCTTGGGTACCATCCGGAAGCTGCGGAAGCTGCGTAAGCCCCATATAGCCCGCATCCATTCCATAACAATAGGGCAGGAAATCAAGAATTGTACTTGATTTCCTGCCCCTCAGTCTGACAAAGAAGCCTCGCAGAGTTTGCCGACGGTAGTCGGCAAATAAAGTCAAATCATTTTCTGCCGGGGCGTGTACCTGGCAGAAAATACTTCTCAGGCCGCAAGTGTGCGAATTGTGCGCCTATGGCGCACAAGGCGTGCGCGCGGCGGACTGCAAAAGTCTGGCGAAAAACCCCATTTGGGGTTTTCCGCCAAGTTCAAGGGCAGGAAATCAAGAATTGTACTTGATTTCCTGCCCTTGGCATTCTGTTTTACCCGACGACCGGGGAATTACTTTGCGTGGGAGCCGAAGTTGACCACGGCGGTGTCGCCCTGCTCGTTGGTGCCGAACTCATAGTCCTTGCCGGGCAGGATGGCATTCATGACGATGCCCACCAGAGCAGCCACGGCCAGACCGGACAGGCTGATGGTCACAGAGCCCACGGTGAAGACAATGGCACCGGCGGCGCTGGCGCTGATGCCGATGGCCAGGCCCATAATCATGGCGGCAATCAGCACGTTGCGGCTCTTGGTGAAGTCCACCTGGTTCTCCACCACGTTCCGCACGCCCACGGCGGAGATCATGCCGTACAGCACCAGGCTGACGCCGCCCATGGTGGCAGCGGGCATGGCCTGGATAATGGCGGCAAACTTGGGGCTGAAGGAGAGAATCACGGCGAAGTAGGCTGCCAGGCGGATAACCTTGGGGTCATACACCTTGCTCAGGGCCAGAACGCCGGTATTCTCGCCGTAGGTGGTGTTGGCAGGAGCGCCGAACAGAGAGGCCAGAATGGTTGCCAGGCCGTCGCCCAGCAGAGTACGGTGCAGGCCGGGGTCAGCCACGAAATTCTTGCCCACGGTGGAGGAGATGGCGCTGATGTCGCCCACATGCTCCATCATGGTTGCCAGAGAGATGGGCATGATGGTGATAATCGCCGTCACCAGCAGGCCGCTGTCGAAATTCTTGCCGAAAATGGAGAACACGGTCTTGTCCCAGGTGATGGGCAGGCCCACCCAGTCGGCCTCCCCCACCAGCTGAACAAACTTGGCCCGGGAGTCGGCATCCACAATCATGGCGAAGACATAGGAGGCCACCACGCCCAGGAGGATGGGGATGATTTTAATCATGCCCTTGCCGAAGATGTTGGCCACAACCACAACCACAATGGCCACCAGTGCAATCCACCAGTTATTGGAGCAGTTATTTACAGCGGAGTTTGCCAGGGTCAGGCCGATGCAGATGATGATGGGGCCGGTGACAATGGGCGGGAAATAGCGCATGACCTTCTTTGCGCCAAAGGCCTTGAACAGGGCTGCCAGCACCAGGTAGACAAGACCGGCGCAGGCCACGCCGAAGCATGCATAGGGCAGGGTGTTGAACCCGTACTCGCCGGACAGGCCGCCAATGGCCGTATAGCCGCCGATAAAGGCGAAGGAGGAACCCAGGAAGGCGGGCACCTTCCGGCCGGTAATCAGATGGAACAGCAGTGTGCCCAGGCCGGCAAACAGCAGGGCATTGGCCACATCCAGGCCGGTCAGCGCAGGAACCAGCACCGTTGCGCCGAACATGGCGAACAGATGCTGCACGCCCAGAACCAGCTGCTTGGGGGTACCCAAGGTGCTGGAGTCATAGACGGCATCGGTATTCTTCTCGTTTTTTGCCATAAATAACATCCTTTCTTTTTTGAAAAAGAGGAACCGACGCACTGCTTCGATTCCTCCCTTCCGTTTTCATAAAAAAGCCCCAAAGGATGACCCTTGGAGCAACCTACCTCAGTATACAGCCATTCCCCCCGAAAAGCAAGCCAAAATGCCGGGGTTTCCTGCCAAAATATGAACGTTCTGTGTCCGCCATTTTGTAAAAATGCCACAAGCCCAGGTGTTCGCCGCTCTGCAAATATCGGGCAGGTTTGCCGCCTGCCCGATATTTTTGTCTATACGCCCACTACAGCCTCACCGGGCAAATGCCCCGGGCCCTGCCGCCGGACAGAACCTCTGCCACGGCCCGGAGGGCGGGCTCCTCGTAGTCATAACTTGCCAGCTTCCATAGGGGTTCCGGGAGGCTTGCCAGGTCATAGGGATTTCGCAGGGCCACCACGGCCATGGGCTTCCCCAACGCAGCCAGTGCCTTTGCCAGCCCAAGCTGGCTTTGGAACAGGTGGGCATTGCAGGTGCCCAGGACAATTTTGCTGCACTGCCCTGCCAACTCCGCCGCAGTGCGGATTTCCTCCTCAGAAGGCTCCTTGGCGGTTACAAGGCACTTGCCGCCGAAAATCCCGGCCATGAACTCCGGGAAGGGGCAGTGCCCCCCCTGCTCATTGGCTGCGCCGGACACCCGGTAATCTGCACAGCCGCAGAAGAAGGTGTCCCCATCCGCCCGGAAGGGCACGCCTCCCAGCTGGCTGACGGCCTGGCGGCTGATGGAGAATACCGTCTCCCGGTCCTCCGGCCGGTTGCACAGTGCCGCCTCCGGCTGGGAAAACAGGCGGCGCTTATACTCCAGAATCCGCTCTACGGACTGCCGGATTTCCTCCAAATCCAGTTCGCCCCTTTGGGCAGCCTCCTGCAATGCCTGGGTGGCTTCCAGCTCCAGCTGGAAGGTGGCGGAGATTTCCGCAATGTCCACCCCCGCCTGAATGGCAGCCACCACCCCCGCTGGGGTGCCATAATGGTCTTGGATGGCCAACATCTCCATGCAGTCGGTGAAAATCAGCCCCCGGAAGCCCAGCTTGTTCCGCAGAAGCTCCGTCACCATATACCGGGACATGGTGCAGGGCACCTTCTCCCCCTGGATATTGGGGAAGAGCACGTGGCTCATCATCACCGCCGGGGCTCCTGCCTCGATGGCCCGGCGGAAGGGAATCAGCTCCAGCTGCTCCAGCTCCTCCTCTGTCTTGTCCACCCGGGGAATTCCCAGATGGCTGTCCACCGCCGTATCCCCGTGGCCGGGAAAATGCTTGATGCAGCAGTATATCCCGCTGTCCTGATAGGGGGCCAGAGCGGCGCAGCCAAAGGCGGACACCTGCTCCACCCGGTCGCCGTAGCTGCGGACACCGATGACAGGGTTATTGGGATTGCTGTTGACATCCAGCACCGGGGCCATGTTAAAGTTCGGCCCCAGGCCCCGAAGCTGCCGGATGGTAATCTCCGAGGCCCGGCGGGCATTCTCCGGGTCCCCGGTGGCCGCCACTGCCATGGCCCCGGGGACATTCACCGCATCCCCGGGCAGGCGGGAGACCATGCCCCCCTCTTCGTCGATGATGATAAAGGGAGGTATCCCTGTCTCCTGAAGGATATACTCCCGGATTTCCCCGCACAGGCGGCGCAGCTGAGGGGCGCTCTCCACATTCCGCCGGAAGAGAATCACATTGCCGATTTTATATTGCCGGATAAGGCTCTTGAATTCCTCCGTCAGCTGGGTGCCGTGGAAGCCGTATTCCAGCTTCTGGCCCAGCATTTGGGTAAGGGTCATTTCCATATACATTCACTCCTTGGATAGCGCTCATAGGCGGCCTTGCGGCTGCGGAAGGTCTGGCTTTCCGCAGCATAGCGGGCCAGAATTTCCCCGGCATCCCACTGGGGATTTTCGAAGTCCCGGTGGCCTGCCAGCAGGGAAATAAAGGGCTTTCCATCCGGCCGCACAGGGGCCAGAAAGGCAAAATCCCCGGGGTACATCCGCCGAAGCAAATCCAGCAGCTTCACCCCCAGGGCCACGCTTTCCAGCGCCCCCGGGTCGGTGATATGCAGGTGGATACCGCCGCACAGTGTACCCTGATGCTTGGAGGCAGTGGGGACAAAATAGACAGGGGTAGCCTCTACCCCGGGGCAATCCAGCGCATTGAAGGCCCTGGCAAAGGCCTCTGCCCGGATAAAGGGGGCCCCCAGGATGGCAAAGGGGTCGGCGGTGCCCCGCCCCTCGGACAGGTTTGTTCCCTCAATCAGGCAGGTGCCGGGGTACAGCAGCGCCGTCTCGAACCGGGGCACCCCCAGGCTGGGCATCACCCAATACCGGCCCCAGTCCCGGAAATCCATCTCCCGGGTCAGCCCCTGGCAGGGGACAACCTGCAAATCGCAATGGCAGCCCAGTGCGCTGTTCATCATCTCCGCCAGCTCGCCGCAGGTCAGGCCGTAGCACACCGGCATTTCATAGCCGCCGACGAAGCTCTCGGTCTGCTTTTGCAGCAGACCGCCTTCCACCCGGTCGCCCAGGGGGTTAGGCCGATCCAGCACCACCAGCCGCTTCCCGGCGGCGGCGCAGTCCTCAATGCAAAAGCGCAGGGTGGTCAGGAAGGTGTAGTACCGGCAGCCCACATCCGCCATGTCATACACCAGGGTATCGAACAGCGCCAGGGTCTGGGGAGACAGGCGCTTGGAGGTCTTGGTATACAGGCTACGCACCGGCAGACCGCTTTCCGGGTCGGTTTCGTCGGCAAACAATGCTCCCGCCGCCTTGTCTCCCCGGACACCATGCTCCGGTGCCAGCAGCAGCCGCAAATCACAGCAGCGCTGCAGCACATCGATGGTGGGCATATTTCCGCCGGTACGGCCGGAGGGGCCGGTAAGCAGAGCCACCCGGCCCGTCAGCAGGTGGGCATACGCCCCCACCCGGTCAACGCCAAATAAAATCATATTTTCTTCCTCCCAGGGCTTTTCCGGGCGGACCGGCTACCAGAGCCAGTCCATGCAGTCCTGTATCGACCTATCCCAGAAGTCCCAGGTGTGGTCCCCGGGGCGGTGGTCAAAGCGGTAATTGGCCTTGCACGTTTTCAGGTGCTCGGCAAAGCGCACATTCATGGGATAGAGCCGGTCCTGCTCTCCGCAGGAGAGATAGATAGGGGGCAGGTTCTTCTTCTGCGCCAGCGCAAACAGGTCATTGTCCTTCCCTGCCTGCTTTCCCTCCCCCAGGAGGGCATCGAATTCCCAGGAGCGCATGGACGAGCCCGGGCGGGTGGCATCCAAATCCGTCACACCGGAAAAGCTGCCGCATCCGGCGTAGTTCTCCGGGTAGGTCAGCGCACATTTCAGCGCCCCGAAGCCCCCCATGGACAGGCCCATTACATAGCTCTTCTCCCGCTCCAGGCTCAGGCCAAACATTCTATGCACCGCCTGGGGCAGCTCCTGGGAGACATAGGTGAAATAATTCAGCCCATAAACGCCATCGATATAGTAGCTGCGCTGTACCTCCGGCATAATCAGGGCCACCCCCCGCTCCTTGGCATAGCGCTCACAGGAGGAGTAGCGCATCCAGCAGGTGCAGTTATCCGACAGGCCGTGGAGCAAATAGACCACCTTTGCATCCTTCATGTCCCCCTCGTCCGGCAGGACGGCCTGGAAGGATGTGGTCATCTCCAGGGCATGGGAATAATATTCTACTCTTACAAATGCCATTATGCTCCCTCCAATACCTTGGCAATTCTGCCCCCGGCCTGTTCCAGCAGCCGGTGGGCCTGGGCAGCGTCCACATGGCGCAGCACCATGACGATGGCTACCTTGGGGTGGTAATCGCACTGGGACAGGGCATGGGTTGCCTCCTCCTCCGTGCACTGGGCGGCGGCGCAGACAATGGTGACACAGCGGCGAATCAGCTTCTCGTTGGAGGGCTTGACATCCACCATCAGGTTGCTGTATACCTTGCCCAGCTTAATCATGGCACCGGTGGAGAGCATATTCAGCACCATCTTCTGGGCCGTGCCGGACTTCATCCGGGTAGAGCCGGTGACCACCTCGGGGCCGGGGGCCGGGGCAATGCCGATATCGGCATACCGGTCCAGCTCACCGCCGGGGCAGCAGGTAACCGCCACGGTAGCCGCTCCGGCCGCCCGGGCATATTCCATGCAGCCCATGACATAGGGAGTCCGGCCACTGGCGGCAATGCCCACCAGAACATCCTTCCGGCAAAATCCAATGCGCTTCATGTCCTCGGCACCCAGCTCCTCGCTGTCCTCTGCGCCCTCCACCGCCTTGAAGATGGCTCCGTAGCCTCCGGCCATCAGCGCCTGCACCATCTCCGGGTCGGTGGAATAGGTGGGCGGGCACTCTACGGCATCCAAAACCCCCAGTCTGCCAGAGGTACCGGCGCCGCAATAAATCAGCCGTCCGCCCTTGCTCAGCCGGTCGGCAATCAAATCCACCGCCTGGGCAATTTTATCCGAAACCTGACCCACCGCATCGGCCACACGGTGGTCCTCCTGATTGATCAGCCGCACCATATCCAGGGTGGACATGGTATCGATATTCATGGTGTTGGGATTTCGCTGCTCGGTGGCAATTTTATCTAATTCTACCATATCATATCTCCTCCAGGGTCTGCACCAGCTTGTATTGCTCCTTGGGAATCATGAAGCACTCGCAGTAGCCCTTCCGCCCCTGGATGCCCCGCAGACGCTTCAGGTGGGAATAATATTCCTTATAGGGAAAGCTGGTGGAATGAACCGCAAACCAGTGGTGCTCAATGGCCTTCTCCCACAATGGGAAGCCATCGGACACGTCCAAATAGACATAGGGCTCGAAGCCCGGGGCATCCTCCCAGTTTTCAACGAAGTAGAGGTGCCGGGCGAAGTGCCGGGGCAGCTCCCGGCGGAAGCCCTCGATGGCGGCGTAGAACCAGGCATCCACCACAATTCTGTGGCAGGTCATATGGTCCTTGTGCATGCTGCTTTCATGGTGGGTGACGATGATATCCGGCTTGACCCTGCGGATGATGTCGCAGACGGCGAAGCGCACCTGGTCGTCGTCCGGCAGCAGACCGTCTTCATAGGGAAGGACATAGGTCTCTCCCCCCAGATCCCGGGCAAAGGCCTCTGCCTCGGCAATCTTGTCCCGGCGGTATTGGGCAATGTCCGCCCCGGCAGGGGCCCCCTTCTCCCCGGCAGTCAGGGCCAGGGTGACGGCCTTGCCTCCGTGGAGGGCGCAGGTGGCCAGCAGTCCTCCGGCGGTGAGCTCCGCATCCCCGATATGGGCACCGATGGCCAGTACGGTATGTTCTTTCATCTTCTCACAGCTCCTTTTGCATCACGCCGAAGGTACGCACAATGCGAAACCCTGCGTTCAGGTAGATAAACCGGGCATTGTTCTCCTCTCCGGTGAACAGGGACATATATTGGGCCCTCGCCTGCTTTTCCCGCTCCAGCAGCCGGTAAAACAGCAGCGTACCCAGGCCGTGGCCCTGGTACTGGGGTGCCACACCCAGACCGGCAAAATACCCCCGCCCGGTTGGCTCCGGGTACACCGGGCCGGTAAATCCGGCGCAGGTGCTGCCTGCCAGACCCACCAGCAAATCCATATCCGCCTCTCCGGCGGCGGGTATCTCCGCCGACCACATGGGATTTTCCAGGGCCTCCACCATTTCCCGCAAGCCGGTGTGCCGGGTTTTGTCGTAGCGTTCCACACGGTATCCAGCGGCGGCCATTTTTTCGGCCTTTTCCTCTACCCATGCCGGGGTTTCGTAGTGGGTCAAATCCAGGTACATGGCGCACTCCCGGGTGGCTTCCCGGTAGCCGAAGTCCAGCATCCGCTTGTGCAGGGGCAGCTCCACCCCGACCCCCGGCGCATTGTTGTGCTGGTGCCCGGGGGTGCCGGGGATGGTCCAGGGAAGGCGGATGGGGTTAAAGAAGGTAACGGCGCTATACGCCCTGCCCCTGGCCCGGAAGGCATCCTCCAGGGCGGATAGCAGCAGGCAGGTATTCTCCGGGCTGTCCGCCCCCGGGGCCAGAATCAGGCAGCTGACGTAGCCCCGGACATCACCCTTGGGAATGTCTTCGCCGGTACAGCCGTTGACAAAGCCCAGCAATGTCCCCCCCTCCTCCAAAAGGAAGGTAAACTCGGGTGAGAAATTGGGGTGCCCGGTAAGGAGATGGCGAAATTGCTCCCGGGTAAGGGAGGCATAGCCCATGTGAACGCCGGCGGTGTTCCATAGCGCCAGCATGGCCGCCTCGTCGGCGGGGAGATAGGTTCGAATCATGGCAATTTCCTCAATACAGCAGCCCCCACTGCAAAAGTGGGGGCTGCGCTGGTTTGTGTCAGCCCTTGACGGCGCCGATGGTGACGCCTTCCATGAAGTACTTCTGCAGTGCGAAGAACAGGATGAACATGGGCAGTGCGGAAATGGTGGCACCGGCCATCATGGGGGCAAATAGCGTCTCGTTTGCAAATTTGAACTGCTTCAAGCCCACCTGAATGGTGTACATCGCCGGACTGTTGGTCACCAGGAAGGGCCAGAAGAAGTCATTCCAGCTGGACATAAAGGTGTTGATAGCCATAACCGCCAGCACCGTCTTGGCCAGAGGGAGAATGATTTTAATAAAAATCTGGAACTGATTGCAGCCCTCGATTTTTGCGCTTTCAATCAGCGGGGTGGGCAGGCCGGTAAAGAACTGCTTGCACAGGAAAATATTATAGGCGGTGCACAGCCCCGGCAGAATCATGGCAGCATAGGTATTGGTCATGGAGAATTTCCGCACCATCAGGATATACAAAGGAACCTGGGTCACCTGATAGGGAATCATCATGGCCACCAGAATCACAGCGAACAGGAATCCGCTGCCCTTGAACTTGATTTTGGCGAAGGCATATCCCGCCATGGAGGCAAAAACCACATTGCCAACCACTGCACAGGAGGCCACAATGCAGCTGTTGAAAATCCATCGCAGGGAATACTCGTTGAAGTCGAAGAAGGCATGGAAGGATTCCAGCGTGAAGCGGGAGGGCAGGAGGGTACGCATATTGCCCGCCGTGGACACATTGGGGCCAAAGGCGGAGAGAATCATATAGCAGATGGGAAACAGTGTGGCCGCTGCCAGAATGGTCAGCACAATGGCAAGAATGGCATTGCGTAGGTAGCGGATTTTCACATTGTCCAGATGCTGGGAATATAGCCCGGTGGTTGCCATGTCCGTCCCCTCCTTAGTACTCAACGTCCACGCCCATGGCCTTGAACTGGAACAGGGACATCAGGGCAATGGCAATGGTCAGCAGGATTGCCTGGGCACAGGCCAGGCCGTATTCGCCCCGCTCGAAGGCGTTGCGGTAGATTAGCAGGCCAATCATGGTGGTGGAATTGTCCGGGCCGCCGCCGGTCATGATATAGGCGTTCATAAACACCTGGAAGGAGCCGATAACGCCGGTAATCAGCAGAAAAAGGGTGGTGGGCTTGACCAGGGGCCAGACGATGAAGTGCACCTTCTGGAAGAAGGTGGCCCCATCCAGCTCGGCAGCCTCAAAATAGCTGTTGTCGATGCCCAGAAGGGCGGCAATGTATGTAATAACCCGGACGCCATGGCTGGAAAGCAGCGCCATAATCATCAGGGAAAGCATCGAGGTTTTTGTGGAGGACAGCCAGTTCTGGGCCGGAACACCGAAAAAGCCCAGCAGCCGGTTGAAAATCCCATCGGGAGAGGAATCGTACAGCCACAGCCAAACCACACTCAGCGCCACGCCGGAGGCGATACCGGGCAGGTAGTACATGGCCTTGAAAACGGACTGCACCTTCTTCTGGAAGGGCAAAATCATCACTGCAATGGCAAAGGAGAGCAGCAGCGACAATGGCACCACAACCACCGTGTACAAAAGGGTATTGTAGGCCGCCTTATAGAACAGATTGAACTTGGAGAATTTCAGTGTGTCGGCGTAGTTTTTCAGGCCGATGTACTGGGAGCCAAAGGGCTTGTATTTCAGGAAGCTGGTATAAATTGCGCTAATTACAGGGTAAAGCGTAAACATGCAGAAAATCACCATGGCGGCAGCAATAAAGACATACCCCCAAAGGTCATCATTGGTAAGCCGCAGCCTGGAGCAGACCCGCCGCTGCTTTTCTTTTGTACCGTTCATTGTCCACCTCCAGGAATAAAATACCCACTCCACCAAGGTGGGGTGGGTAAGTGTTGGTTTTTCAGGAAGCTCTGACTATGGTTTCAGAATTTCCTTAAATCTTACCGGAAACGCAGTTTTCAGCGCCGAAGGCATCGTGAGCAGCCTCAACGATGTGGTCGTACATATCCTGAGCGGAAATCTCACCAGCCAGCAGAGCCTGGAACTTGGGGATAATCTGCTCGTCCATCAGCTTCTTGGCGGTGGCGGACATCTCAGCGGTGACACCCTCGGGAGGTGCCTGCACCATGGCGATGCAGCGTCCGGCAGTGGCCAGGTTGTCGGCATCCCGCCCCTCGGGCAGAACCAGAGCGTCACGGCCGGTCTGGCAGACGGGCTCCAGATACAGCTCGTTCATGCAGGAGGCAATGCGGTCGCCGGAGCAGATGTAGTCCATAAACAGCAGGACGTTCTTCAGGTGCTCATCGGTGGTCTTGTTGTTACGCAGGGCAACCAGGCCGTCCACGGTGCCGTAGCAGGACTCCTGGCAACCGTCCATGGTGGGAACGGGCAGGAAAGCGTAGTCCATCTTCATGGAGTTTTCAACGGCGGTGCCGTCGTTGGCTTCCAGAGCGGCATTGTTCTTGCGGAAGTTATTCTCGAACAGGGGCATTGCCTTGCCAAAAATCATGGCGTTGCCGGTCTGGCACATCACCATACGCTGGCCAGCCTCCACGCCGAAGTTGGGCATGTAGCCGGACTTGGTCATTTCTTCCACGGAATTCAGCAGGGTCAGCATGTTCTCAGAGGTGAAGGCATACTTCAGCTCGGGGGTGAAGGTGTTGCTCAGGCCGGCACCGGCGCCGAACATATACAGCATGTCGGAGGCGGTGACACCGGCGTTGGCAAATACGAAGCCGTAGCACTTGTCGGTGGTGCCCTTCTTGATGACGTCCACAAACTCCTCGTAGCTCCAGCCCTCTTGCTGAATCTTCTTGACGTCAATGCCCAGCTCTTCCATCATGGTCTTGTTGGCGCCGATGGACTGGATGGTCAGGTACAGGGGCAGGCCATAGGTGGTGCCTTCCAGGGACATGTACTTCAGAGCGCCCTCGTCGTAATCGGCCAGGCGGTCGGCGTCCATGTACTTGGCGATGTCAATGGCAACGCCCATTTCTACGAAGGTACCCAGGGCACCGGAGGAAATCTCAGCGATGTCGGGAGCTTCGCCGGCCTGGGCCATGGTGGACAGCTTGCCGTTGTGCTCGTCCCAAGAGGTTCCAATAATCTCGATGGTCAGATTGGGATGCTCGGCCTCGAAGTCAGCCTTCCAGGTCGCCAGTTTTTCCAGATAGCCGCCGGTAACGGGGGGCGCCATAACAACGATGGTGTCTTTGGACTCTGCGCTGGCTCCCATGGCAAACAGCCCCAGGACCATGACACAGACCAGCAGCATAGAGATGATCTTCTTCATTTATTTTCCTCCTGATTTTCAATATTACGCCCAAGGGAGCCCACTGTTTTTTCGCAGTTCCTTGTGCATAGTGCCATTATAATTTACTTTGTATTTTGTGTCAAGTATTTTGTGAAGCAGTGAAACAAAATTTCATTTACTGGTCTGAAACCACCGTATTTGTCGGATGTGGTGAAACATTTCTCCTGCTCGCACTTTGAAAATGTGCAGTATTGCCAAAAAGCAGGTTTCTTTTTTGGTCACATAGTGAATGGCCTTTCCGCCGCAAAAACGGTACAATGGGCCCAGTGTACAATGGCGTACAAAGGAGGAGAGGATATGAACAGTGCATTGCTTCGCCTGCGGGAGAGCTCCGAGCGGTTTTCCAGCACCGAACAAGGGGTGGCCGAGCGAATTCTGGCAGAGCCCCAGCTGGTGGTGGATCTCAGCGTCCACGAGTTGGCCCAAAGAACCTTCTCCTCCCCCTCCACCATTGTGCGGATGTGCAACCACACCGGCTTCTCCGGCTACAAGGAATTCCGCCGGGCGGTGACCTATGAGCTGGCCCGGCGGGAGCAGACCCGGCACAGTGAGCAGCAGGACATCCAGCGCTCAGACTCTTTGGAGCAGATTATTGACAAAATCACCTATTCCAACATTCTGTCCCTGGAGGAGACCCGGGATCTGATGGACGTGGCGGTGCTGCGGGAGAGTGTGGCGCTGCTGCACCGGGCCAGGGTAATTTATCTGTTTGGCCTGGGGGCCTCGCTGTGCGCTGCTCAGGATGCCTATCTGAAATTTCTGCGGCTGAACAAGCTGTGTATTATCAACGACGACTGGCACTCCCAGCTGGTGCAGTCCTGCAACGCCACCGCCCAGGATGCGGCCCTGGTGTTCTCCTACTCCGGCGTAACGGCGGAGGTGATTGAATGCATGAAGAATCTGCGGGCCAACGGCACCCCCATCATCGCCATCACCCGATGTGTCCAGACGCCGGTGTTTGAGCTGGCAGATTACCGGCTGTACACCGCTGCCAACGAGTCCCTGTTCCGCAGCGGAGCCATGTCCTCCCGGATGTCCCAGCTGAATGTGGTGGACATTCTCTTCACCGCCTTTGCCAATGAGGACTATGCACGCTCTTTGGAGCAGCTGTCCCGAACCCACATCCGAAAGCCCACCAAAGCCCAGCGTTGACGGCAAAGAGGTATTTCGCTATAATAAACAGGATTTCTCCGACAGGATGGGATGCTATGAATTTTTCATCGGATTCTAAATTTATGACCCTATGCACCAGGCTGGTGGAGCTGTGCAAAATCAACCTGCTGTGGCTGCTGTGCTGCCTTCCCCTGGTTACCGTTGGGGCCTCCACCTGCGCCATGCTGTCTGCGCTCAGGGCCATGCAGCAGGGCGAGGACTGCGGCGCAGGGCCCTTCTTCCGGGCCTTTCGGCACCACCTTCACCGGGCCACGGCACTGTGGCTGCTGACTGTGTTTTTTGGGCTGATGCTGGCTCTGGACTACCGGCTGGTGGCCTATATGGAGTTTCCCGGGCGGATGGCTGTTATCATCCTGATTTGCTTCTGCGGCTTTGCCCTGGTGCTGGTGGCGGGGCTGATGTTTCCCCTGCTGGTTCGCTACCCCGGCACGGTGAAGGATACGGTGGTCAACGCCCTGCTGCTGAGCATTGCCAATCTGCCGAAGATGCTGCTGGTGACGGCTATGAACATCCTGCCCGCCCTGCTGCTGATTGTGCTGCCCCAGGTGTTCTTCTTCCTTAGCTTTCTGCTCCCGGTCTGCGGCTTTGCCCTGATAGGGCTGTACGACCTAACCGTAACCGACAAAATCTTTGCCAAATTGGAATATCAGCAGACGAACGAATCCTAAAGCAGCGGCGTGGCCCCGGGGCCACGCCTTTTGCGTTTCTACTCCACCGTGACGGACTTGGCCAAATTGCGGGGCTTGTCCACATCCAGCCCCCGGGCGACGCTGACATAGTAGCCCATAAGCTGGAGGGGAATAACCGCCAGGGAGGCGGCGAAATGCTCGTCGGTTTTTGGAATGTATACGGTGAAATCCACGGTGTCCTCCACGCTGTAATTGCCATAGGTAGTCAGGCCCATCAGATAGGCTCCCCGGCTTTTCACCTCCACCAGATTGCTTATCATTTTCTCAAAGAGTCTGCCCTGGGTCAGCACCCCCACCACCAGGGTACCCTCCTCAATCAGGCTGATGGTGCCGTGCTTCAACTCGCCTGCTGCATAGGCTTCGCTGTGGATATAGCTGATTTCCTTCATTTTCAGGCTTCCCTCCAGGCTCGTGGCATAATCCAGCCCTCTGCCCAGATAGAAAATGTCCCGGGCGGCGGAAAATTTGCTGGCAAACCACTGGATGCGCTCCTGGTCCTGCAAAACCCGCTGCATCTTTTCCGGCAGCTGCTCGATTTCGGAAAGCAGCCGGGTGTACGCTTCCCCGTCAATTTCCTCCCGGATTTTTGCAAACTCCACCGCCAGCAGATAGCAGGCAACCAGCTGGGCGGAGTATGCCTTGGTGGTGGCTACGGCAATTTCCGGCCCGGCCAGGGTATAAAACACATTGTCCGCCTCTCGGGCAATGGAGCTACCCACCACATTGACAATTCCCAATGTTCGCACGCCCTGCCCCTTGGCTTCCCGCAATGCCGCCAGGCTGTCGGCGGTCTCACCGGACTGGCTGATAACCACCACCAAATCGTTCTGCCTTAAAATTGGACTGCGGTAGCGGAATTCCGAGGCCAGCTCCACCCGAACCCGCAGCCTTGCCAAATCCTCCAGCACGTACTGAGCCGCCACCCCCACATGGTATGCAGAGCCGCAAGCCACAATATGGAGGGTATCCAGCGCTTTTATAAACGCCGGCTCCAAACCGATGCCGGACAAATCCAATGCTCCGTCCTTCAGTACAGAGCGGATGGTATCCTGCACTGCCCTGGGCTGCTCGTGAATTTCCTTCATCATGAAATGCGCGTAGCCGCCCTTTTCCGCCGCCTCTGCATCCCATTTGATTTCCGTCAGGGGCTTTTCTATGGTGTCCCCATCCAGATTGTAGAACTGCACATCCCCGCAGGAGAGCCTGGCAATCTCCATATTGCCGATATAGTAGACATTCCGGGTGTATTTCAAAATTGCAGGCACATCCGAGGCAAGATAGGACTCCCCATCCGCCACGCCGATAATCAGAGGGCTGTCCTTCCGGGCCACATAGATTTCCCCCGGATACTCCCGGAACATCACCGCCAGAGCATAGGAGCCCCGAATGCGCACCATGGTCTTTGCCAGAGCATCTATCGGGCCCATGCGGTACTTTTTGTAGTAATAATCCACATAGTTGATAAGGGCCTCGGTGTCGGTCTGGCTGTAGAAATGGTAGCCCTTGCGGATGAGTTTTTCTTTGATTTCCTGGTAGGATTCAATAATTCCGTTATGCACCCCCACCACATTTCTGTCCTCGCTGCAATGGGGGTGGGCGTTGCTTTCGCTGGGCTCTCCGTGGGTGGCCCAGCGGGTGTGTCCGATGCCGCAGCAGCCGGGAACCGCCAGTCCGCCGTTGGTTTTTTCCGCAAGAATTTTCAGCCGTCCCTTGGCCTTTACTACCACAGGCTCCGCCGAGCCGTCCCGCACAGCGATTCCGGCAGAGTCATACCCCCGGTATTCCAGCTTAGAGAGTCCATCCAGAAGAATGGGAGCCGCACTGTGCTTCCCGGAAAAGCCAACAATTCCGCACATAAAATACCATCGCCTTCCTTTGGGAAAAATAAAATATGTGCTATCATAGCGTTATCGCTCTCCTGTGTCAAGTATAAATTTCAACAATATTTTTATATTTTTATATTCTCCGTTGTTGCACCCCCGGCAAACCGGTTGCGTTTTCCCCCCTTCCCATGATATAATTCCCTATCATTTCCCATGGGAGGAAGCAAGCATGCCTGTCACACTGCTGACCCTGTTTGATTTCATTGGAACTGTTGCCTTTGCCATTTCGGGAGCCATTGTTGGAATTCACAAGCGGATGGATATTTTCGGCGTCAACGTTCTGGCTGTCACCACCGCCTGCGGAGGCGGCATGATGCGGGATGTGATTATCGGCTGCACCCCGCCAATGATGTTCCGCAACCCCATCTTTGTTCTGGTGGCGGTGGTGGTGGCCAATATTGTGTTCCTGCTGATGTACCTGCACCGGCATATGCCCCGGAAGCTGGCCTGCGTGTATGACGAAATGCTGTTTTGGTTCGATTCCCTGGGGCTGGCCGCCTTCACCGTAGACGGCGTTATGGCCGGGGTGCGGGCCGGGTATAGTGACAACCGCTTCCTGATTTGCTTTCTGGGCTTCATCACCGCTGTTGGTGGGGGTGCGCTGCGGGATGTGATGGCCGACCAGATGCCGGACATCTTCCGCAAGCATATCTACGCCGTGGCCGCCATTGCAGGTGCCATTCTCATGGCGCTGCTGCTGCACCTGACCGATTCCGAGAACGCCGCCATGATTGCCGGATTTCTCCTGGTGCTGGTGCTGCGCAAGCTGGCCGCCCACTTCCGCTGGGATTTGCCCAGGGTCAACGAAGAAACATAAAATCAGCCGCTCCAAACCACGCACTGTGGAATGGAGCGGCTGCACTTTATACGTTGTAGCCCCGGTAGGGCTGGATATATCGCTCGTGGCTGAGAGATTGTGGTCGTGCGAAGGAGCCGGAAACCAGGCCCAAGGTGGCGTAGATGGTAACCACGGAGGAGCCGCCGTAGCTAACCAGCGGCAGGGTCAGGCCGATAACCGGCATAACGCCGAGGCACATACCCACGTTAATCAGCCCCTGGAACATCATGGCGGAGGCTGCACCGTAGCAAATCAGGCGGCGCATATAGTCCGGGCACCGGGAGCCCACCTGAATGCACCGGGCAATGATGGCAAACTCCAGCAGGATAACGCCCAGGCAACCAAAGAACCCCATCTCCTCACCCATGGAGGAGAAAATATAGTCGGTGTGCTGGGCAAACAGGTTGCCACCCTGGGTACGGGTGCCGTTGAACAGCCCCTGCCCCGTCAGGCCGCCGCCGGTCAGGGATTGCAGATTCATTTTGCTGTGGTACCGAGCGCCAATGCCCATTTTGTCGAACTCCGGGTCAATCAGCACCTGGATGCGCTGCCGCTGATATTCGCCCAAATGTGGCCACATCACTGGGATTCCCACCGCAATGCCCGCAATGCCCACCAGGAACCACCATATACTCACGCCCCCGGCAAAGGCCATGCCGATGAAGATAAACACGAAAATCAGCGACACACCGGCATCACCGGACAGCACCATGTTCAGGCCCACCACTAGGCCCAGGTGGAACACGATGTGCAGCACCGAGGGGATGCTGGAAATGTCATTTTGGTGGGATGCCATCACCGACGCCGTGATGATAATAAATGCAATTTTACAGATTTCTGCCGGCTGGATACTGACAGGCATCAGCGGAATGGTCAGCCAGCTCTTGTTGCCGGTGTCGTGGTCATCGCCGAAGGGAATCAGCAGCAGCAGCAAAAAGACGTTGAAGGCCACCAGAAGCCCCCGGTGCTCTGACATGAAGTCCACGTCAATGGAAGAAACAATGGCATACATCAAAACACCCAGGGCGGTTGCCACCAGCTGGATGATAATATACTTGGTATTGCCTCCAAATTTAGCCGCATTGGTGGCACTGGCCACCATAATGCCGCCATAGCCCGAGGTGACCAGGCACAAAATCAGCAGCACCCAGTCTCCCTTTTTGGGAAAATCCTTTAACTCTTCAAAAAAACGACGCAATCAAACATCCTCCTTTCCAAGCCCCGGATGGGGTCTGGACACCTCAGCCCGGTGCAGGCTGAGGCTATAACTTTTGTATCATACCATTTTCCCATGGGAAAGTAAATAGACGAAACAAGAACAATCCGTGAACACAAAAGGGGCCGCCGCAGCGGCCCCTGGGTAAAAACTCAGGAAATACGGACAGCGGCCACCACAAACCGGCCATTGTCGATGGTGTATTCGCAGGTGGACAGGCACAATAGCTTGTCGCCGTACACCGGGGTGATGCCGGTATCATAGAAGGCCAGCTCCTTGCAGGTGGCGACGAATTTGTTGAACTCCGCCTCGTCCTTGGCATCCGCCATCAGGTGATAGGCAAAGCCCACATTGTCGGTGCCGGAGGTCTTGAACACGGCAAAAATCTTATACACATGGGACTCGGTAAGGGTATCGAAGAAAATCATGGGATTGTTTTCCCAGGCGGACTTCTGGTAGTAATTGCCCAGGTAGGCAAACATGCTGCCATCCTTCATATTGTGGCCAAAGAGGGTGATGTTATCGCTGGGCTCAAATACGTCGCAGATTTCGGCGGCGTAGATGCTGCCCCGGACGGATTGCTCCTTGTCAAAGTCCTTATACAGGTAGTAGTTGGCATTGTCCTCGGTGGTCTGCATCACGGGGTAGTTGATTTTGGAGCCCTCGATTTGAATCCAGCCCACCATATCCGGGTTCTGGTTGTGCAGCTCCTGGTACCAGGGCAGGAAATCGTTGCCGTTCTCCTCCGGTCTGGTGGGGACATTCTCCGGCTCGTCCACCACGTCGGGAGTGTAGTACTCGTCCTCGTGGCCATAGCTGCCAGGGATGCCGTAGGGGCTGTCGGCAGAGGCGGTGGGGGCACTGGTAGCAGCCTCGGTGGCAGAATATTCCTGCCTGATGGCCTCTACCTGGTTGGCCCGGTTATCGGCAGCCTTCTGCTGCCTGGCACTTTCGGTAAAATAGGCGGCCAGGTACAGTCCGCTGGCTGCAAAGGCAGCCACCAGCACCATAACCAATACCGCAATCAGTCCTTTTTTCATGGTACATCCTCCAATATTCTATATCCGCCCGGTAAAAGGGGGGAACTCGTCTCATACATTATAGACGAGGCCTATCCTTCTGTCAAGCAATACATGCCCGGCAAAACCTTGCGATTTTATTAAGGAAGGTGCACCGGCAGCCATTCCCGGAAAATTTTTTCTTGCATTTCCCTGCTGTATATGCTATAGTGTTCAGGCAAACGCCGGTGTGATGGAATGGTAGACGTAGTGGACTCAAAATCCACCGCCAGCGATGGCGTACCGGTTCGAGTCCGGTCACCGGCACCATATTTGCTCCGAGGCCTCGTGCCCCGGAGCGTTTTTTATTCTGCCTGGCGGTCAGGCGCAGCTGGTTTGGCGGAGCATCTCCTTGCGGAGTTTGGCCATAATGCGCTTTTCCAGCCGGGAGATATAGGACTGGGAGATGCCCATTCTCTCCGCCACCTCCTTTTGGGTCAGCTCCTTCCGGCCCTCCAGGCCGAAGCGCAGAACCACGATCTCCCGCTCCCGGTCCGGGAGTTCCCGAAGGGCCTGGCGCAGGACGCACAAATCCACGTCGTCCTCCAATGGCCGGGCTATCTCGTCCCCATCGGTGCCCAGCACGTCGGAGAGCAGCAGCTCGTTGCCGTCGCAATCCAGGTTTATAGGCTCATCCAGGGAAATCTCCGCCTTCTGGCCGGAGATTTTTCGAATGTGCATCAAAATTTCATTTTCGATGCAGCGGGAGGCGTAGGTGGCCAGGCGGATGTTTTTATCCAGGCGATAGGTGCCAATGGCCTTAATCAGGCCGATGGTGCCGATGGAAATCAAATCCTCCAGGCCGGTGGACACATTCTCAAACCGCCGGGCGATGTACACCACCAGGCGCAGGTTGTGCTCCACCAGGGTCTTTTTTGCATTCTCGTCCCCCTGCTCCAGGGCGGTCAGAGCCGCCCGCTCCTGCTCCCCCTTCAGGGGCGGGGGCAGCAGCTCACTTCCTCCGATGTAAAACAGTCCCCCGGCTTGGGGGCGCAGGCAAGTCAGAATCCATTTCAGCATAAGATACCTCCTGCAAGTGCCTGATAATCCGTTCCGAAGCTCTGGGGCGCAAAGGCCACCAGGGCAGCGCAGCTTCTGCCCCCCAAACGCACCTTGGAAAAGCGCTTGGCCAGCAGAAGTCCGTTTTTGGCCCCCACCGCCTGGTAGGGCACCAGACGCAGACCGGGCAGGGGGGAATTTTCCAGGGTTTCCAGGGGCCGGGCCAGCTGGGCCTCGGTCAGGCCGGTGAGCTGCCTGGCCGGGCTGCTGCCGATTACCAGGACGGACTCACCGGTGACAGGATCCCGGAGCTGGTTGCCGGTGTCCCACAGCGCCCGGAGATGCACGGTGGCACCGTCCCCGGAAATTTCCACCGGGATTATCCTTTGGGCCCCCAGGGCGAAGCGCCCCAGCAGCTGAACCCCGACCAGGCACACCGGCAGCTGCCACACGCCGCCCCGGCCGGCGGCATTCACCGCATACCCCAGGGCCATGGTCAGCAGGACGAACACCCCGCCGGTCTTTCCATCCGGGCCGTAGGCCACCAGGGCCATGGCACCAAGGATTGCCAGACGCCAGGGCAGCCCGGCCAGAGGCCGCAGCGCTGGGCGAAGGCAGACCCCGGCATAGGCGGCCCCCAGGGCCGAGGCCAGCAGAAGCCGCCAGGGCCGCAGCCCCTTCCCCGCCAGGTTCCCGGTGCCTGCCAGCAGCAGTGCGTTGATGCAGAAATTCAGTGCCGACACAAAACAGAGCTTGCTCAGTGTCCTCCCCCCTTCCGGACAGCCCCCACTATACCCCGGGGGCAGGAAGAAGGCAGTCGGTTTGCATCTGCATCCGGGCCGCAAGTTCCCGCCCAGGGCCCCGGCATTCTGCGGCAACCGGGGCAAAGCTCCCGGGGGTGCCTCCGGGGCAGGGCCGGAAAAAGAAAAACCATCCCCCATCACGTCACGACTTTTGTGAGCGATGGGGGATGGGGCTTATTTCTGGGAATCGGACGGTCTTTCCACGGAGCGGATGTTTTTTTCCGCCTTCTGCCGGGGAATCATCAGCTCGTGGCCGCAGCCCATGCAGCGCAGCCGAAAATCAGCGCCGGTACGCAGCACCAGCCAGCGTTTTTCCCCGCAGGGATGGGGCTTTTTCATCACAAGCACGTCGTTCAGGCGAATGTCCATGGGCTCCTCCTTATTTTTTCACTGCATCCCAATAGGCCTTGGAGGCCTGCTCCAGCTTATTGGGGCCGAATTCGTAGTAGTGCTTACCCACCAGGGCATCCGGCAGGTATTGCTGCTGCACCCAGTGGTTGGGGAAATCGTGGGGATACAGGTAGCCCTGCTCCCGCTCCATGGTATAGGTATCGGCGTGGACGTTTTGCAGGTGCCGGGGGAAGTCCCCGCCCAGGCCCTTGCGTACATCCTCCAAGGCGGCATCCAGCGCCAGGTGGCCGGAATTGGACTTGGGGGAGGTGGCCATCAACACGGCGGCATCCCCCAGGGGGATTCTGGCCTCGGGCATTCCCAGCATCAGGGCCATATCCACGCAGGACTTCACAATGGGCAGAATTTGGGGGAAGGCCAGCCCCACATCCTCTGCCGCAATGACCATCAGCCGCCGACAGGCGGACTGCATCTGCCCCGCCTCCAGGAGCCTTGCCAGGTAGTGGCAGGCGGCGTCCGGGTCGGAGCCCCGGATGCTCTTTTGCAGGGCGGAGAGCAGGTCATAATAGTTATCCCCTGCCCGGTCGGCCCGCATGGCGCTTTTCTGGGTGACGGCCTTGGCATCCTCCAGGGTCAGGGGAAGTTTGTCCCCTGCCGGGATACCGGCGGAGAAGAGCACCTCCACCGCATTCATGGCCTTGCGTAGGTCGCCGCCGCAGGCCCCGGCGATGTATTCCAGCGCTCCCTCCTCCGGCTGGGCCGTCAGGGCCGTGCGCTGCTCCATATACGAAACCGCCCGCTTCACCGCCTGCAATGCAGCGGCGGCGGAAATCTGCTTGAATTCAAACACCGTGGAGCGGCTGAGAATGGCGTTGAAGACATAGAAATAGGGATTCTCCGTGGTGGAGGCAATCAGGGTAATTTTTCCGTTTTCGATGTATTCCAGCAGGGATTGCTGCTGCTTTTTGTTGAAGGACTGAATCTCGTCCAGGTACAGCAGCACTCCGTTGGGGGCCATGAAGGTATCCAGCTGGGCCACGATTTCCTTCACATCCGCCGTGGAGGCTGTGGTGGCGTTGAGCTTAAACAGGGTGCGGTTGGTCTGCTGGGCGATGATATTGGCCACGGTGGTCTTGCCTGTGCCGCTGGGGCCGTAGAAGACCATATTGGGAATTTTCCCGGATTCAATCAGGCGGCGCAGCACCGCCCCCGGCCCCAGAATATGCTCCTGCCCGAACACCTCGTCCAGCGACTGGGGCCGCAGCAGGTCTGCCAGCGGCTGATACATGGCAGCGCCTCCTCTCATTTTCTTCGCATTATAGCACAAATTTGCGAAAATGCAACGTATTTTCCGGCACAAAAAAGGATGCGGGAAGCCGCATCCTTTGGGGGTTATTTCTTCCTTCGCTCTGCATAGCGCCGGAGATATTCCATTTGCTCTTTATCCTCCTGGGCACGGCTTTCTCCGTCTCCCGAGGCCGCCAGCAGCAGATACATCAGCCCCGCCACCGGGAGCAGGCAGGCAAGCAGCACCATTTCTCCATCCCCCCTGGGGCAGTATATGCACCGGGAGGAAAAAAATACTCTGCTTACAGCCCCAGCAGCTCCCGGGCGAAGTCTCCGGCAGCGGCCATGGCCTCTTGGGGCACCAGGTTCCAGTTGGGCTTGCGCTCGTCCAGGTTGTGGGAGTCGGAGCCAATGAGCTGGAATTCGTCCCGGGCCAGCATCTTCATGGCCTTGCGGCGGCCCAGGAGACCGGCGAAGTGCGAGCAGTTCACCTGCATCAGGATGCCATGCTCCCGCAGCTCTTCCCAGGTCTTCTTGTCCCGGCAGAAGGAGCTGTAGCGCTCAATGTGGGCCAGCACCACCTGGATGCCCCGCCAGCCGTTCAGCTCCAGCACCGTGCGGATAACCCGCTTGTCCCAGGGGAAGAAGGGCATTTCCAGCAGCAGCACGCCGGTATCGCCGATGCACAGGGAGCCTATGTCCTCTGCCCTGTCCATATTGTCGAAATACTGCACCTCTGCGCCCAGCAGCAGCTGGGGGCAGCCCTCGTCCAATGCGGCGCTGAGCCTTTGGAAGGACTGGCTGCGGCGCTCCAGGAACCGGGCGGGAGCGTTCTGGCGGGCATAGAAATGGGGGGTGAGCACCACGGTCTCAATCCCCTGCTCCCGCTCCATGCGGAGCATGGCAAGGCTCTGCTCTACGTCCTTGCTCCCGTCGTCCATGCCGGGCAAAATATGTGTATGGAAGTCAACCATTTTCCGTTCCCCCTTACCGGGCGCCTCCCGGGTGTTTCCTGCCCAATGGAGCGGGCAGGGCCGAATGTAATTCTATATATTCTACACAAACGACCACGTTTTGTCAAATAGAATTCTCTCCCCTGAACGTGTGCATTTTTTTCGCATTCTTTTAGCAAATTTTCCCAAGGTAAAAATTGACAGTCCCATGGGCCGGTGCTATAATAACGTGGTCTCCGTATACATTTTTTTACAACACGAGAAATGGGGTGACCGGAATGGCCGGTGAACTTCGCATAAAAGCCGGTACCAAGCTGCGCATGGCGCTGGACGTGCCCATTGGCCAGACGCCGGATTTTTGCCTGGTATGCACCTTTGTAAAGGCCCTGGACACGGCATCGTTTTTGATTTCCATCCCCATGCAGGGGGGAACGACCCTGCCCCTGGACGAAGAGCAGAAGCTGCTGATTTGCTTCGGCTCCGGGGCGGATATGCAGATTGTGGCGGGCTATGCCGACGATATCGTGAAAGAGGGCATCCGCCGCTGCTGGAAAATCCGCCGGGTCTCCGAGCAGCGCCAGTTCTTCCGCCGCAGTGACGAGCGTCTGCGGGCCACCATCCCTATCCAATATACCCAGCCCACCTGGCCCGCCAACGAAGACGGCGTTATCCCCCCGGAAGAGGGCCGAGAACCAAATCATTCTGGCCAATTTCTTCACCCAGGCGGTCAGTGTCACCACTACCAACAGCAATCTGCTGATGTCCGGCAGCAACAACACCCTTGGCGCAACTCTGAAAGCCACCATTGGATTTGCAAGTGACACGGCGGCCCAGCTCTTCCGGGACTATGGCAGCAACAAGCAGCTGCACCAGCGGTTTGACCTGGTGCTAAAGCTATGCCAGGGAACCAGCGAAACCCAGGCCAGCCTGGCCAGCGGAACCACCCTACAGGTGACCTATCGGAAAAATGACACCGTCATAAGCACCGCCACCGTACCGGTAAGCGGCAGCGCAGCCAAGCTGACCTTCCCCGGAGACGGCATTCAGGTCAGTGAGCTGACCGGTAACCTGACCCTGGAGGCCCAGGTTCTGCTGACCTACACCGACCCCGGCATCCTACAGCAGTTCCCCGCCCGGGGCACCGACGATGCCAGCACCGGCATTCTGGTGTGCGCCAACTCCTATCTGGCCTACTCCGCCCCCTCGCTGGCCCAGAGCAGCTCCCCAATATCTGCCGCTGACGGCAACAATCGCCGCTACTACCGGCAGGAGACCGGTGCCACCAGATTGCACTATGTGGCCACCGGCTCCAACCGCCTGAACCAGCTGGGCATCAATGCCCTGGAGCCCGGTGAGGCTGCTGCCATCGACTCCTCTGCCCAGTATGTGCTAAGCTCCCTGAACGCCGCCACCCAGGCCGCCACACTGCGCTGCACCGTAACGCTGCAACGCAAAACGGACGACGGCAGCTATCAGGATGCAGCCGTCCCCTTCCAGGCCACCATTGGCGCCACCGTGGTGGGCAGCGACGGAAGCACTCATGAATTCCCGGCACAGAAGGAAAAGGCCGTAGATTTTGCGCTGCCAAAGGGCATTGACAACAGCATTCCCATCCAGATTCCCGTGACTCTCCACATTGACACCGGCAGCGCCCTAGAAAGCGCCGGCGGCTACTACGCCAACTACCGTGTTGTGCTGACAGCCCAGCTGCTGAGCAAGAGTGGGGTCCCCATCCCCAACTCCCAGGCCAGCGACTACATTGTGTACACCAACGCCAAGATTGTCACGGAGCTTATCCGGTAACCCCGGAAAATATCCCCCAAACGCAAAACTCGCAGCAGCCGGATTTCCAATGTCCCGGCTGCTGCGAGTTGTTTTTTGAAGTTACATGGCCTCGTAGTTGATTTTCTTTTTCCAGATTCCGGAGCGGTAGGCAAGGAAATGCATTCCGGCACCCAGTACCCAGGTGATCAGCAGGGAGCCAAACAGGGCCTCGGGGCGGCCATTGGGGTATGCGTCGCAGCGAGTCAGCGCCGCCATGCCATAGGCCAGGGGCAGCCGCAGCAGCACCGTGGAAATCAAACTCAGCCACATGGGGGTCACCGTGTCCCCCGCCCCCCGCATGACGCCGCCCAGCACCTGGCTGACTGCCATGGCAATATAACCGGCAGCCAAAATGCGAAGCATCCAGGCGGACAAATCAATCAGCGCCTCTGTCTGGGTAAACAGGTGCATGAGATTGCGCCCGAATAGGAGCAGCAGCAGAGTAATTGCCGCAGAGGTGCCCACCGACAGGAGGATACCCTGCCTGGCTCCCTCCTCCACCCGCTTCAGCTTCCCGGCACCCACATTCTGCCCGGAGTAGACACTCATGGCATTGCCGAAGGTCATGTTGGGCATCATGGCAAAGCCGTCCACCCGCATCACAATGACGTTGCAGGCAATGACCATCTCCCCCAGAGAATTTGTCAGGGTTTGCACCACCAGCATGGACACGGAGAAAATCGCCTGGGTAATACCGGAGGGAATGCCCACCTGGATAATCCGCATGGCGCAGTCCTTGGTCAGGCGCAGATGCTCCCGCCGCAGGCGGAACACATCGGTCATATGGGCAAGCCGCCAGTAGCAGCAGACTGCGGAGATAATCTGGGCGATAATTGTGGCCAAGGACACACCGGCAACCCCCATACCCAGTCCCGCCACAAACCAGATATCCAAAAAGATATTCAGCACAGTGGCAACAATCAAAAACGCCAGGGCGGACAGGGAGTCCCCCAGCCCCCGCAAAATTCCGGAGAGGATATTATAAAAGGTAAATCCCGCCGCCCCCAGGAAGAAGATAACCAAATAGTCCCGGCACCA
>UROL01000004.1 GCA_900549495.1 uncultured Eubacteriales bacterium
GGGCTCGGAGATGTGTATAAGAGACAGGCCCTGCAATCCCCGCCGGATGCCATCCGCTGCCTGAATCCGGAGCTGCAAATTTTTCGCTTCCCGGATGGAACCGCCCTGCGCTTTGTCCAGGAGCCCATTACCACCCGGGCGGGAATTTCCTATACCCAGGTCACCGCCGGAGATGTGACGGAGCGCATTCACCGGCAAAACCAGCTGAAGGAGGAAAACGAAAAGCTGACCCAGGCCAATGAACGGCTGCGGATGCTGTTCCGGCAAATGCCGGATATCATCCGCCAGGAGGAGATCTTGGCGATGAAGCTGCGGGTGCACGACAACATCGGCCATAGCATTCTGGCCGCCCGGCGCACGCTGCTCCGGCAGCCCAGCCTGGAGGAAATCCGGGCCTGCGCTGCCCTATGGGAGCAGTCCATTACGGTGCTGTACCGCTCCAACCAGATGACCGTGCCGCCGGAGCCAATGGAGACGGCCATCCGCCGGGCAGAGGAGATGGGTGTCCGGGTTTTGACGGAGGGGACACAGCCCCAGACCCAGGGCCAGCGCCATCTGACCGCCCTGGCCATCCGGGAATGTGCGGCGAACTGCGCCCGCCACGCCGGGGGCACGGAGCTGTATGTGCGCTTCTGCCCTGGGCCAGGGGGGACGGAGGTTATTTTGTGCAACAATGGGACACCGCCCCGGGGAGAAATCACCGAGGGGGGCGGCCTGTCCATGCTGCGGCTTCGGGTGGAGACAGCAGGGGGCCGGATGGAAATCCGGAGCAGCCCCAGCTTCCGGCTGCGGCTCACCCTGCCAGAAAAGGAGGAATCGGACCATGCATGTGGTAATTGTTGAAGACCAGACCATGATACGCAGTCTGTTGGAGAGCTATTTTCCCCCGGAGCAGGGGCACCGAATCGTCGCCTCCATCCCCGGGGCCAAGCAGGCGGTGGAGGTGTGCAGAACCGGCCCGGTGGATTTGGTCTTGATGGATGTACAGACAGAGCACCGGGAAAATGGCCTGGTGGCCCTTCGTCAAATCAAGTCCATGCGCCCGGAAATCAAGGTGATTGTGGTCACCTCTTTGATTGACGGTGGGGTTTTGGAGGAGGCCAAGGCCGCCGGGGCGGACAGCCTGTGGTATAAGGATTCTGCCCAAAACCGGCTGATGGAGGTGGTTCGGCAGACAATGGCCGGGGAGCGCATCTTCCCGGATGCCCCGCCGACGGTGGAGGTGGGCTTGGCCAAAAGCACCGAATTTACGAAGACGGAGCTAAAGGTACTGCGCTATCTGGTGCGGGGCCTGTCCTACACCCGCATTGCCGCAGAAATGGGCTGCGAGATGTCCACGGTAAAGTTCCATGTGGCCAATATGCTGCAAAAAACCGGGCTGGAAAACAAGCTCCAGCTGGCCCTGGCCGTCAGCGATGCCAAGCTGATTGCCGATTTGGCCGAGGAATAGCCCGGGAGCTAAAATAGAACGGACCTGCTGCCAATTCATCCTTGCAGCAGGTCCGTTTGTGGCTCTTAGTTGACTCTGGGGAATATCAGGGTGACCTTGAACAAATCCCCATCCACCAGTAATTGCAGCTGCCCCTTTTGCAGCTCCATGAGGCTTTTGGCTATGTTCAGTCCCAGACCGCTGCCCTCGGTATTCCGGGAGGAATCCCCCCGGACGAAGCGCTCCATCAGCTCCTCGGCGCTGATGTTCAGCTGGGCACCGGAGATATTCTTAAAGGAAATCAGCACCTTGTCTTCAGTGGCGGCCACGTCCACATACAGCCGGGTTCCCGGCAGGGCATACTTCACGGCGTTGCTCAGCACATTGCTCATAGCCCGCCATAGCAGCCGTCCGTCTGCCAGAAGCATAATGGTTTCCTCGCTCTGGTGGAACACCGGGGTCAGCCCGGCGGCGGTGAGCTTGTCGGTAAATTCGCCCAGGGCCTGGGTCACCGCCTCCACCGCATCGATGGTTGCAATCTCCACCTGGATATTGCCGGTGGAGGCCTTGCTCATTTCCATCAGGTCGTCAATCAGCTTTTTCAGCCGATGGCTCTGGCGGGACAGCACCTCCACATAGCTCTGCGCCTCCTCCGGGGTGTGGGGCTTTTCCAGCAAATCCACATAGTTGATGATGGAGGTCAGGGGGGTTTTGATGTCATGGGACACATTGGTGATAAGCTCCGTTTTCATCCGCTCGCTTTTCAGCTGATTCTGGGCCGCCTCCATGGCCACATCCGCCAGCCCGTTCAGCTCTTCGGAAAATTCCCGGAAGCAGCCCAGCAGATACTTGTCCTCCACCTTGCTTTCCAGGTCGCCGCCACGCATCCGCTTGGCACCCTCTAGTAGCTTTCCAAAGCTGTTGGCACCGTACAGAAGGGCTGCCAGGGAAGCAAGCCCCCACAGTACGACCCAGTACTTGTTGCGGCCTTCCATGGAAATCAGCAGCATCAGCACCAGCCCCCCGCCTATGACAATCCATTGCCAGGTCAGAGGCAGCAGGGACAGCCCCTTTTCGCACAGCGCCAGGCACCTTTTCAGGAGCCTTCCAGTAACGGTAAGGCACTTTTTCATCCAGCTCCACAGGAGCACTGCCAGGGCGCTGAGCACCTTGAAAATGTCCTTCACAATTCGCAGAACGAAGCTCCAAAGGGTGGGAATGAGGTGGAAAATTCCACGGAGGATTTCCATCGCCACGCGGATGCAGCGCCCCACAATGGAATTGCGATACCAATGCCCATGGCCCATTTTTACCTGGGCGGCAAAGGCAAAGCAGAAGCAGACAAACAGCACGCAGATGCAGTAGCTAACCCCTGCTGCCGTCATCAGCGCCGCCTTGCAATCCGGTTGGATTGCATTTTCCAGCGACCGATCCAGCAGCAGCGCAGCCAGGTAAGCAAGGCAGACGGAGAGGCCAGCAAGAATGCAGCCATATAAATCCAGAGGCAGGGCGCTGAAGCCCCCGGCTTTTGCTTCGGTGCTGCCTTTTTTGCACCCGGCAATGCTGCACAGGAATACGGCCAGGGCAGCAAACAGCAGCAGCCCCGCAACCAGCGCAATTACCAGCTCATTGCGGTAGTCCACAAAATAACCCAGCAGGACATTGGCGATATCCGGCTGGATGGCATCCGCTCCCAGGGAAAGCTGGACGGTAACAGGCTCTTTCAGGGCTTTTTCCCGGTAGTCGTAGCTGTAGGACGTTCTGTTGACGTCATCCCGGATGGATTCCCGCTGAATGTCGTCGTCCTTTGCAGTGGAGGAAGGGACATATTCCTGATAGCGCAGCTGGGGGAAGGTGAAGCTCAGCTCCCGCACCGGCTGGATGCGATTATCCAGGGAGGCAAGAACCGTGCCGTCCTCGTCAGTGATTTCATAGGAAATGTCCTCCCAGTTCACCTTCCACCAGCTGTAGGAAAAGGTCAATTTTGCACTCGCCAGGTCTTCCGGCAGCTTGCCGTATTCCCGGCTTGCCCAGGTACTGGCAAGAAGCTGGGCCTTGGCATCCATCTGGCTGTTTATTTCGGTTTCCAGATAGGCGTCATAGACTCCATCCTGCATGTAGCCCGTATAAACCAGGCAGCCAAGTACCAGTCCGCTGCCCAGGGCAGCCAGCAAACAGGCGGCGCAGAGCAAAACGGCAATGAATTTTATCCAGAGACTATTTTTCATGGCTTGGCCTCCATCTTATAGCCCTGCCCCCACATGACCTTGAGATAGCGGGGCTCCGAGGGATTGATTTCAATTTTCTCCCGCAGGTGGCGGATGTGCACGGCTACGGCTCCTTCGCTGCCCAGGGCCACCTCCTGCCACACGGATTCATACAGCACCTTGGTGGAAAACACCTTCCCGGGGCTGGACATCAGCAGCTTGAGGATGGCATATTCCCTGGGGGTCAGGTTCACCGGCTCCCCCTCCACCGTCACCTGCTTGGTGCGGTCGTCCAGGACAATGCCCCCCAGGGTGATGAGATTGGTGTCCTCCGTCCGGCTGCCCAGGCTGGAAAACCGCCGCAGCTGGCTCTTTACCCGGGCCAGTACCTCCACCGGGGCAAAGGGCTTGGTAATGTAGTCGTCCGCTCCTACGTTCAGTCCCAGCACCTTGTCCTCGGTTTCGCTTTTGGCGGTGAGGAGAATGATGGGCACGTTGGAAAACTCCCGGATTTTCGAGGTGGCGGTGATGCCGTCCATTTCGGGCATCATAATGTCCAGCAGAATCAGCTGCACGTCATTGTCCTTGGCAATCTGCACCGCATCCGCCCCGTTGTAGGCCTCCAGCAGGGTATAGCCCTCCGGGGCCAGATAGATTTTCAGCGCATTCACGATATCCGGCTGGTCATCGCAAATCAGAATTTTGTACATGTTTCCCCCTCCTTTTGCAGCTATTATATCATCTCAATTGTTAAGAAGAAAGTAGAGGAATTCTTAAGAACTGTTTAATGTGTCCGGCAGCCCAAAAATACCGCCCGCAGCGGCTTTGCTGCGGGCGGATAGCAGGGCGAAGAATCAATACTGGGTGGGCTGGACATGCCAGATTTCGCTGGCGTACTGGGCAATGGTGCGGTCAGAGGAGAACTTGGCACCGCTGGCAATGTTCAGCAGGCACTTGCGGCCGAAGTTCAGCCGGTCGGCATAGTCGGCGTTGGCCTTCAGCTTGGCATCCATGTAGGATGCGTAGTCCAGCAGGACGAAGTAGTGGTCGGCCTTGTGCCAGGAAGCGCCGTCCAGCAGGGCGTGGTACAGCTCCTGCTGTGCCTCGTCGGTGGGCACGGTGCCGTCCACCAGGGTGTCCAGGGCACGGTGCAGGTAGGGGTTGCTGTCGTAGATGCCCCGGGCATAGTAGCTGTCCTTGCAGGCGTTAATCTGCTCCACGGTATGGCCGAAGATATATTCGTTCTCCATTCCGGCCTCCTGGGCGATTTCCACGTTGGCACCGTCCAGGGTGCCCAGGGTCACGGCACCGTTGAGCATCAGCTTCATGTTGCCGGTGCCGGAGGCCTCGGTGCCGGCAGGGGAAATCTGCTCGGAGATGTCGGCAGCGGGGATGATATGCTCGGCGTAGGATACGTTATAGTTCTGGACAAAGACCACCTTCAGCTTGTCGGCCACGGCGGGGTCGTTGTTAATCATCCGGGCAATCCGGTTGATATAGCGGATGATGGCCTTGGCCCGGGCATAGCCGGGGGCGGACTTGGCACCGAACAGGAATACGGTGGGGTGGAAATTGGGCAGCTCGCCGTTTTTCAGCCGGAAGTAAATATCCACAATGGACAGGGCGTTCATCAGCTGACGCTTGTACTCGTGCAGGCGCTTGACCTGGACATCGAAGATGAAGTCCGGGCTCAGCTGCACGCCCTCTTTCTCGGCGATGACCTTGCACAGCTGCTCCTTCTTCAGGCGCTTCACGTCGTTGAACTGGCGCACCATGTCGTCGTCAATCATGGGCTTCAGCTTGGCCAGCTTATCCATGTCCTTCAGGAAGTCACCGCCAACCCGGTATTTGATTAGCTGGGTCAGCTCGGGATTGCACAGGCCAATCCAACGCCGGGGCGTAACGCCGTTGGTCTTGTTCTGGAACCGCTGGGGGAACATGTGGTACCAATCCTTGAAGCAGTCGTTTTTCAGAATCTCCGTGTGGATGGCGGCCACGCCGTTGACATAGGAGCCCACATAAATGGACAGGTTGGCCATATGGGCGGTATTGTCCCGGACGATGAACAGGTTGGGATTCTCCCGCTTCAGCCGCTGGTCAATCCGCAGGATGATGTCCACAATTTCGGGCACCACGGAGCGCAGCAAATCCAGAGGCCACTTTTCCAGAGCCTCGCTCATGACGGTGTGGTTGGTGTAGGAGAAGGTGCGCTGGGCGATGGCAAAGCTCTGCTCGAAGTCCATGCCCTCTTTCATCAGCAGACGAATCAGCTCGGGGATGGACATGGCGGGGTGGGTATCGTTGAGCTGCACGGCATAGAAGTCTGCAAAGTGGGACAGGTCGTTGCCATGGGCCACCTTGAAGGTACGCATCATATCCTGCAAGGAGGCGGAGGAGAGCACATACTGCTGCTTGATACGCAGCCGCTTGCCCTCCCAGGTGGAGTCGTTGGGGTACAGAACCCGGGTAATGTCCTCGGCCTTGTTCTTCTCAGCCAGAGCCCGGAGGTAATCCTGGTTATTAAAGGCGTTGAAGTCCAGGGGCGTTTCGGGCTCGCACTGCCACAGGCGCAGGGTGTTGATATTGTTGGTCTCGTAGCCGATGATGGGCACATCATAGGGCACGGCCAGCACGGTGTGGTCGGGGAACTCCACCTTGACGGTGTGGTTGTAGCGGCGATAGGACCAGGGGTCGCCGAACTTGGACCAGTCGTCGGCCTGCTCCTTCTGGCTGCCGTCGGCATCAAAGCTCTGCTTGAACAGGCCGTATTTGTACCGCAGACCGTAGCCGGACAGGGGAATGTTGGTGGAAGCGGCGGAATCCAGGAAGCAGGCAGCCAGACGGCCCAAGCCGCCGTTGCCCAGTGCGTCGTCCTCGATTTCCTCCAGGCAGCCCAGGTCAACGCCCCGAGCGGCGAAGAGCTGCTTCATCTCATCCAGAATGCCCAGGTTGTACAGGTTGGAATACACCAGCCGGCCAATCAGGTACTCGGCGGAGATATAGTAAGCCTTCCGCTGGTGCATACGGGTGCGCTTGCTGTTGCTCCAGTTGTCTGCGATGGACATCATCACAGCCTGGCCCAGGGCCTCGTGGAGCTCCTGGGGAGTTGCCTCCTGCAGGGACACGTCATAGGCGTACTTTAGCTGAGATTCTGTCCATTTCAGAATGTTCATGCAGTTATAGCTCATTTTTCTACTCCATTCTTAAAAGCGTTTAACGCTGAAATTCAAAGGATTCTGCCTGGCGGAATTATGTTTCCTCCTGGGTGCCCAGTCTTGCGTACAGGGCGGTCAGGTGGTGAATTTTTTCGGCCAGCGCATCTGTAATCATACCATCTTTTACCCGCCATGTCCAGTTGGAATTTGTGGTCCCGGGGAAATTCATCCGGGCCTGGGCCCCCAAATCCAGATAATCCTGGAGGGGAACCACGCAGGTGTCGGAAACGCTGCTCATGGCGGTGCGGATGACGCCCCAGACCATACCCTCTTCCGGGGTCAGGCGCATGTACTCGGAGGCGTAGCGCTGCATCTCGGGGGTGCCGGTTTCCAGCCACTGCCGGGTGGTCATATTGTCGTGGGTGCCGGTGTAGCACACGGAGTTGCGGGTGTAGGTGTGGGGCAGATAATCGGAGGGCTCCCGGGAGTCGAAGGCGAATTGCAGCACCTTCATGCCGGGATAGCCGGAGGCATCCCGCAAATCCAGCACATCCTGGGTCAGGTAGCCCAAATCCTCGGCAATCAGCTTCAGCTGGGGCAGACCCTGCTTCACAGCATCAATAAAGTGGAGGCCGGGGCCGGTGACCCACTTGCCCCCCCGGGCGGTGGCATCGCCGAAGGGCACAGACCAGTAGCCCGCAAAGGCACGGAAATGGTCCATCCGCACCATGTCATACATCTTTCCGGCGGCGGCCAGGCGGCGGAGCCACCAGCTGTAGTCGTCGGCGGCCAGTACGTCCCAGCGGTACAGGGGGTTGCCCCACAGCTGACCGTCGGCGGTGAAGGCATCCGGGGGACATCCGGCCACTGCCGTGGGATTCAGCTCCGCATCCATCTGGAACAGCTCCGGGCTGCTCCAGGCCTCCACCGAATCCCGGGGCACATAAATGGGCACATCGCCGATGATGGAGATGTTGTTCCGGTTGGCATAGGCATGGAGGGCATCCCACTGCTGGAAGAAGAGATACTGGACAAAGGTGAAGAAGGCAATTTCCTCTTTCAGCTGGTTCCGGGCCTGCCAGATGGCATCGGGATCCCGGAATTTCAGCTTGTGCTCCCACTCATACCAGGGCTTTCCGCCGAATTTGTCCTTCAGGGCCATGAACAAGGTGAAGTCCGGCAGCCAGTTGCTGTTTTCTGTGCAGAAGCAGGCGTAGTCCTTGTCGGGGGTGAAGCGGCTGTAGGCAGCACGCAGCACCTTCAGCCGGTTCTGGTACAGCAGACCAAAGTCTGCCTGGTCGTCGGTGACGTTCCAGGTGATGCCCTGCAAGTCCTCTTGGGTGAGCAGCCCATCCTCCATCAGCCGTTCCAGGTCGATAAGGTAGTGATTGCCGGCAAAGGTGGAGCAGGACTGATAGGGGGAGTCGCCGTAGCTGGTGGGGGTCAGGGGCAGAATCTGCCAATAGCTCTGACCGGATTTTTTTAGGAAATCTACAAAATCATATGCCTGCCGCCCCATGGTGCCCACTCCGTATTTTCCGGGAAGGCTGGTGATATGCATCAAAATACCGCTGGTTCTCATAACGAATACCTCGCCTCAGATAGTATAAATGTTTGCGTGGAATCAAAAAGTTTCGAAGTGTTTCGCTTCCATATGCAAGACTAAATCATTTCCCTGGATTTGTCAAGAAAAATCGAGGGGAATTGAAAACTTTTTGTAAAAAATAGCAGGAGAACATGGCCCCATAGGGCCTTCTGCCGCCGCTGTATGGCGGCAATGGCCTTGTATCTGGCCATTGTTCCCTCTCTTGGGAGGGAAAGGCATTCCTGATTTTTCGCTTCTGTTTCGTTTTAGTTTAGAAACCTGTGCAAAAATACATTCTGGAAAAATATCGGATGAAAGGGGACGTGGCGAATGCGGCCGATAGAGGAACCCGGGCTGTGCAAATTCCTGCGGTGGATTGTGGGGGCGGTTTATCCCAAAATGGAGCTGGTTGGGCGGGAAAACCTGCCGGAGGAGCCCTTTGTGCTGGTGGGCAACCATTCCCAGGCCCATGGGGCCATCATCGCCGAAGAGCGTCTGCCCTTCGACCTGTATACCTGGTGCAATTATCAGATGATGGAGAAAAAGGAGGTCTGCGCCTACGCACTGGAGGATTTCTGGCAGGATAAGCCCAAGGCCATGCAGCCGGTGTATTGGGTTTTGAGCAAGCTCATAAAATATCCTGCTGTGTATATTCTGAGCCACGCCCGCACCATCGCCGTATATCACGACAATCGATGCATCAGCACCTTCCGCAAATCCCTGGAAAAATTGCAGGAGGGCTATAATTTGGTTATTTATCCAGAGTGCAGGGAGTGCTATAATAACATCGTTTATGAATTCCAGAGCCGGTTTATTGACCTGGCCAAGATGTATTATAAGCGCAGCGGCAAATGCCTCAGCTTCGTCCCTATGTATCTTGCCCCAAAGCTGAAAAAAATCTTCTTCGGTCAGCCAATTGTATATAACCCGGAAATCCCTATGGATTTGCAGCGGGGGCAAATCAAGCAGCAGCTGATGGATGCCATCACGCAGATTGCCTGTGCCCAGCCGCTGCATACGGTGATTCCCTATCGGAATGTGCCGAAGAGGCAATATCCCAAAAATCTACCCCTGGAGGCGTACTGCGTTGAAACGACAAAAGGTTGACTACCATGGCTTCCGCCTGAGCAGAATCAACGAGCCCCAGTTCCGGCACCTGTGGCTGCTGGGAACCTGGCTAATTTATTTTGCCCTGTATTTTCTGACAGAGAATCTCATCCCGGCACAGCGGTGCCATGTGATGCACTGTGTCCTGGATGATTGGATTCCCTTTAATGAGTATTTCCTGATTTTCTATACCGGGTGGTATATCCTGGTGTTCGGCAGCCTGGCCTACTATTTAATATATGATGTGAAGCGGTTCCGGGAGCTGGATCTGTACATCTTCGTCACCCAGATGGTGGCTATGTTTTTCTATATCGTGCTGCCCAGCCGCCAGGATCTGCGGCCGGAGACCTTCCCAAGGGAGAATTTCTTCACCTGGGTTATGGGGCTGATTTATACCTTCGATACCGATACCGGCGTCTGCCCATCGCTGCATGTGGCCTATTCCTGGGCCATCTTCAATGTAATGGTGAAGGACGAGCACCTTGCAAAGTGGTTCAAGGTCTTCCTGGGCCTCTTCGCCGTTATGGTGTGCCTGTCCACCTCCTTTGTCAAGCAGCACTCCTTCCTGGATATCTTTGCCGCCATTCCCGTGGTGCTGCTGGGAGAAATCCTCATCTACGGAAAATCCTATTGGCTTCCCCGCCTCCGAAAGCGCCCCTGAGCGGCAGAGAAGCCGGGGATCCCCGGTGAACAGAACGCAGATTGTGTTCCTGAAAGCATAGCCGAAAACAAGCCCGTGACGTTCCCAAAGAGCGTTCACGGGCTTGCTGTTTCGTTTTGTAAAAGGGGAAGCGATACCGGGCGGGTCAGGGCACTACCGCCCTCTACCCAGGTCTAAAGCGCCTTGCGGGCTTCCGTCTTTTGACGCAGAAGCGATACCGGGCGGGTCAGGGCACTACTGCCCTCCACCCAGTCCTAAAGCGCAATTAAAAGTCGCACTTGTTGGCGATGTAGGCTTTCAGCTCGCTGATGGGAATGCGAACCTGCTCCATGGTGTCGCGGTAACGCAGTTGTCGGCAGGGGTGTTCTCGTCGCCCACAGTCTGGAAGTCCACGGTGATGCACAGGGGGGTGCCAATTTCATCCTCCCGGCGGTAACGCTTGCCGATGGAGCCGGCATCGTCGAAGTCCACCATGAAATCATGCTGTAGGCTCTTGTAGATTTCCTCGGCCTTGGGGCTGAGCTTCTTGGACAGGGGCAGCACGGCTGCCTTGAAGGGAGCCAGAGCGGGATGCAGATGCAGCACGGTGCGGATGTCGGGGTTGCCCTTCTTGTCCTGACCCACAACCTCCTCGTCATAGGCTTCGCACAGGAAGGCCAGCGCCACCCGGTCGCAGCCCAGACTGGGCTCGATAACATAGGGAATATAGTGCTCGTTCTTCTCCTGGTCGTAGTATTCCAGGCTCTTGCCGCTGGCCTCCTGATGGCGGCCCAAGTCGTAGTTGGTGCGGTCGGCAATGCCCCACAGCTCGCCCCAGCCGCTGCCGAAGGGGAACTGATACTCAATGTCGGTGGTGGCACGGGAGTAGAAGGCCAGCTCGGCAGGCTCATGGTCCCGCAGACGCAGGCTCTCTTCCTTAATGCCCAGGCTCACCAGCCAGTTCTTGCAGTAGTCCTTCCAGTAGGCAAACCACTCCAGGTCAGTGCCCGGCTGGCAGAAGAATTCGCACTCCATCTGCTCAAATTCCCGGGTGCGGAAGGTGAAGTTGCCCGGGGTAATCTCGTTGCGGAAGGCCTTGCCCACCTGGCAAACGCCGAAGGGCAGCTTGCGCCGGGTGGTGCGCTGGATGTTGGCAAAGTTGACAAAGATGCCCTGGGCGGTTTCAGGCCGGAGATAGACGGTGGAGGAGGAGTCCTCGGTAACGCCAATCTGGGTCTTGAACATCAGGTTAAACTTCCGGATTGGGGTGAAGTTGTGCTTGCCGCAGTTGGGGCAAACCACCTCGTCGTGGCCGGAAATGAAAGCATCCATCTCCTCGAAGCTCATGGCATCCACATTCACGCTGCCGCCGGCCTCGCAGGACTCAATCAGCTTGTCCGCCCGCTGACGGGAGCCGCAGCCCTTGCAGTCCACCAAGGGGTCGGAGAAGTTGCCCACATGCCCGGTGGTAACCCAGGTGGTGGGGTTCATGAGGATGGCGGCATCCAGACCCACATTGTATTCGGACTCCTGGACGAACTTCTTCAGCCATGCCTTTTTTACGTTGTTCTTGAACTCCACACCCAGAGGGCCGTAGTCCCATGCATTGGCAAGACCGCCGTAGATTTCGGAACCGGCATACACAAAGCCCCGGTTCTTACACAGGTTTACCACCATGTCCAATGTCTTTTCGCTGTTTTTCATATTCTATCCTCCTGCTTGCAAAGCAAAATATACGGTAATCCACATCCCTCATCCTAAGGGAAAACGCAACGCAATTATACGTTAGAAATTCACATAAATCAAGAATTTTCTGCATCCAGCGGGGCATAATCCGGCCCCAAATCCCCAGCCATCATCCGATAAATCTCCTCGCCGATGTCCGTTGCCGTGCGCCCCTGCATTTCCTCGGGGGTAATCACATCCAGCAGATGCAGCGCAATGGGCGTGCTACGCAGATGCAAAAGGTTATTTACCACCTTGTCCGTGCCCTGGAGAGTGCAGACCACAATGGGCACCTTGGCCTTGGTGGCAATCTTCAGAGCGCCGCTGCGAAAGTGCAGCAGATGGTGGTTCTTGCTGATGTAGCCCTCCGGGAATACGGCAATGGATACCTCATCCTCCTGAATCAGCTGGACGCATCTGAGGATGGTTTTCAGTGCCTCCCGGTCATTCTCCCGGTTAATCAGCTGGGCCATCAGCTTGTGCATCAGCTTGCCGATGATGAACATATCGTCGTTTTCCTTTTTGGAAATAAAGGCCAGCTGGCTCTTCTGGAAGTAGGCATACAGCACCACCGGATCCAGCTCAAACAGGTGATTGCACACCAGCAGGAAGCGGCCCTCTGTTGGGGTCTTCTCCAATCCCTGGGTGTGTACCTTCATCCGCAGCAGCGGAAGAATGGCCTCAGCGTAGAGATAGGTCACCTTCCGGTAGAAGGGATCGTCATGCTCCTGGGGCACCGAGGTATCCACCCGGCACACCAGAATATAGATGAACAGAAAGGCCAGCCCCAGGGCCAGAAGGAAACCACCCAAAAATCCTACCGGCAGCATCCATAGCCAGGCCAGGCTGCCAAAGCCCCCGGTAAAATAGCAAAGTCCCAGCGCCGCCAGGCAGGCAAACACCAGCATAATGGTCATTAACATAGAATTCCCCCATAATTTTCTGTAAAATACTAGTATACTCCATCCCATAGGTAAAAACAAGGGGGAAATCCGTTTTTGAAAATTCTTTTATGCAATCCTAAAATTACTATTGACAATCACGTGACCATGTGATATCATCAATTCATCCAAAGGAGGTGGAAACAAATGTTAAGTTCAACCGAGATTATCTGGCTGGCGCTGATTGCAGTGTTCCTGGTGCTGGAGGCGGGGACGGTGGCGCTGGTAAGCATCTGGTTCGCCCTGGGTGCCGCCGCCGCTCTGGTGGCCTGTATGCTGGGGGCGGCCATGTGGCTCCAGATAGCCATTTTCCTGGCGGTGTCCGGGCTGCTGCTGGCCCTTCTGTGGAAGAAGGTCCGGGCCAAATCCACTGCCGCAAAAACCAATGTGGATTCCGTCATCGGGGCAGAGGGCTACGTTACAGAGCCCATCGACAACCTGTCCTATACCGGCCGGGTCAAGCTGGGCGGCATCACCTGGGCAGCCCGCAGTACATCCGGCGAACCCCTGGCAGAGGGCAGCCTGGTCAAGGTAGACCGGGTAGAGGGCGTAAAGGTGTTTGTCTCCCCGGCAAAAGTTCCCTGTGAGAAATGAAAATTTAGGAGGTAAAAAGTATGTACGTATTGATTGCAGTTTTGGCCGTTGTTTTCCTGCTGGTGATTCCCAATATCCATGTGGTGCAGCAGTCCCGGGCCTATGTCATTGAGCGCCTGGGCGTGTTCCAGGGTGTGTGGGGTGTAGGTATGCACTTCAAGCTCCCCTTTGTAGACCGGATTGCCCGGAAGGTCAGCCTGAAAGAGCAGGTGCTGGACTATCCCCCCCAGCCGGTTATTACCAAGGATAATGTCACCATGCAGATTGATACCGTGGTGTATTTCCAGATTACCGACCCCAAGCTCTACTGCTATGGTGTGGAGCAGCCTATGATGGCTATGGAAACCCTGACTGCCACCACCCTGCGAAACATCATCGGCGATTTGGAGCTGGACCAGACCCTGACCTCCCGTGACGTGGTGAATACCAAGATGCGCTCCATCCTGGACGAAGCCACCGATCCCTGGGGCATCAAGGTCAACCGGGTGGAGCTGAAGAACATTCTGCCCCCCGCCGACATCCAGAATTCCATGGAAAAGCAGATGAAGGCCGAGCGTGACCGCCGCCAGAGCATCCTGCAGGCCGAGGGCCAGAAGAAGTCCGCCATCCTCATTGCCGAGGGCGAAAAGGAATCCGCCATTCTGCGGGCATCCGCCGATAAGGAAGCGGCCATCCTCAAGGCAGAGGCCGAGAAGCAGGCTGCCATCCTCAAGGCCGACGGCGAAGCCCAGGCCATCCGGGCGGTGCAGCAGGCATTGGCCGACTCCCTGGAAATGCTGAACGAAAAGGCCCCCAGCGACAGCGTCCTGCGGCTCAAGGCCATTGAGGCCATGCAGAAGGTTGCCGACGGTCAGGCCACCAAGATTATCATCCCCAGCGAAATGCAGGGCCTGGTGGGTCTGGCCAACGGCATCGTAGAGGGTACCAAGCAGTAACTACCTGCTGAGTTTTCCGCCCCCGGACTTCGGGGGCGGGCAAGGAAAGGAAGGCGGACAATGGAAAAGCGCTTCGTAAAAATCTATTCCGACGGCATGATGAACGTCTCCGAAATCTGGGTGGACACCAAAACCGGAGTCAATTATTTCTACCACGCCTGCGGCAGCTCCGGCGGCCTGACCCCTCTGCTGGATAGGGACGGAAAGCCAGTGGTGTCTGCCTTGCCGGTGCGGGAAGAGCAATAAAAGAAAAGAACGCAGCAGCCATGAATTTTGGCTGCTGCGAAATTTATATAGGATTACTTGTGATACAAAATGCGGATGGAGTTTAGCAGGCACAGCATGGATACGCCGGTGTCGGCGAAAACGGCAATCCACATGTTGGCGTAGCCCATCAGGCCCAGAATCATTACCACGGCCTTCACTGCCAGGGCGAAGTAGACATTCTGCCAGCTGATGCGGCGGGTGCGGCGGGCAATCCCAATGGCCTGGGGAATGGCCGACATGTCGGAGTTCATGAACACCACGTCGGCGGCCTCGATGGCGGCATCGGCACCGCTGCCCATGGCCGCACCCACGTCGGCACCGGCCAGCACCGGGGCGTCGTTGATGCCGTCGCCTACAAACATGACGCTGCCCTGCTGGGAGCGCACCTTTTGCAGCTCGGTGAGCTTGTTTTCAGGCAGCAGCCGGGCTCGAACCTCGTCGATGCCGGTTTCCTGGGCCACATGCCGGGCGTTGTCCTCGGCATCACCGGTGAGCATTACGGTGTGCAGCCCCTGGCTCTTTAGCTGACGGATGGCGGGGATGGCATCCTCCTTCAGGGTGTCGGCAATTACAATCTGGCCCAGAAGCGCACCGTCTCTGGCCATCAGCACCTGGGTGCCGAAGTCGGCGCCCCGGAAGCCCTCCAGGCAGATGCCGCTTTGCTCCAGCAGTCTGCGGTTGCCGCAGAGAATCCGGTGGCCTGCCAGCTCTGCCTGGATACCCTGACCGGCCAACTCGGTCAGGCGTTCGGGCTTGGGAATTTCCAAACCCGCCTGCCGGGCGGCGGTGACAATGCTTACAGCAATGGGGTGGGTGGAGAACTGCTCACACCCGGCAGCCAGGGAAAGCAGCTCCGCTTCGGTGGCCTGGGCATCTGCGGGGATGGCGGACTGCACCTGGAAATTTCCCTGGGTGATGGTGCCGGTTTTGTCCATCACAACGGCCTTCACCTGGGCCAGGGCCTCAATGGCCACGCCCCCCTTGAAGAGAATGCCCTTCTTGGAGGCGGCACCGATGCCGGAGAAGAAGGCCAGGGGCACGCTGAGCACCAGGGCACAGGGGCAGGAGATGACCAGGAAGGTCAGAGCGGTAAACACAGAGGCGGTGCCGGTCTGGCTGTAGAGCACGGAGTTCATACCGGCATATTTGACAGGGTCTACAAAGAAGTGCCAGCTGGGAATTACCAGGGGCAGCACCAGAGCTACTACCAGGGCTGCCAGCACCACGGCGGGGGTATACACCCGGGCGAAGCGGGTGATGAACTTGTCGATGGCGGGCTTACTGGCTGCCGCATTTTCCACGGAATTCAGAATCCGGGTGACCATGGATTCCTCCAGGGGCTTTTCCACCCGAATTTTCAGCTGCCCGGAGGTGTTGACACAGCCGGAGATTACGTCGCTGCCGGTACCCACCTTCACGGGGACGGGCTCGCCGGTGACGGCGGAGGTGTCAATCCGGCTCTCTCCCTCAATAATCACGCCGTCCAGGGGAATCCGGTCCCCGGGGCGTACCAGCAGAATGTCTCCCACCTTCGCATCCCCGGCGGGGATGACCGCCACCTGGTCCCCGGATACCAGGTTCACGGTTTCGGGGCGCAGGTCAACGGCGCGCATAATCTGGCTGCGGCTCTTGGCCACGGCCCGGTCTTCAAAATACTCGCCGATGCGGTAGAACAGCATTACCCCCACCGCCTCCGGGTAGCTGCCAATGGCAAAGGCCCCCAGGGTGGCAATGGACATGAGGAAATTCTCGTCGAACACCTGCCCCTTGCAGATGTTTTTCAGGGCGCTCCATACCACCTCGCCCCCCAGAATCAGATAGGCGGGCACCAGGGCCAGCAGCTGCCACGACAGGAAGGCTCCCTTCATATGCAGCAGCTCCCCAATGGCGAAGAGGGCCGCACCCAGGAGAATGGACAGAAGCTCCTTCCGGCCGTCCTCTTCGCCGCCTTTCTTCGCTTCCTCCTTGGGGACGATGGTGATGCCGTCCTCCATGGCGTCGATGGTCTGCTTCACGGTGGGAATCAGGGCATCGGGGTCCTTGGCGGTCAGGCGCATCTGCCGGGTGGCAAAGGTGATGGTGCATTCCTCCACCCCGGCCAGGGCGTTGAGCCCGGCCTCAATCTTGGCGGCGCAATTGGCGCAGTCCAGCCCCTCCAGAAGGTAAATTTTGGTCACGGAGCCCTTGGCGCTCCGGGGGCTCAGGGTCACGCCGTCCTCTACGCTGTCCACGGTTTTCTGCATCTTCTCCAGCAGCCCCCGGTGGCTCTTGGCGCTGACCCGGAGCTGACAGGCGGCAAAGGCAATGGAGGCATCCTCAATTTCCGGCATGGCATTGAGCTTTGCCTCAATTTTGGCGGCGCAGTTGGCACAGTCCAGCCCCTCTATCCGATACACCCTGGTTTCGGCATTTTCCCGGTGGGAATGGTGCTCGTGCTCATGTTCATGCTCATGTTCGTGTCCATGGCAGCAGTCGCCATGGTGATGGTGGTGCTCGTGGCCGCAGCCGCAGGGTTCTTCCTGGGGATGCGAATGGTCATGGCCGCAGCAGCATTGGCTTTCCTGGTCGTGCAGGTGCTTTTCCTGGGACATCATTACCCTTCCTTTCATCGGCGCGGAAAATTCTGTTTGACAATGGGAGAATCTTAAAATACAATATATCCGTTACCGAACACTTTGTTCTGTAAGCATTATAAAAGAAATCCGGGAAAAAACAAGAATCAAATTTTCCCGGATGTACAATACAGAACAAAAATCCAATTTTGTACAGGAGAACGCCTATGGACAGACGCCAGCAAAAAACCCGCACCGCCATATACCGGGCCTTTACCACGCTGCTGGACCGGCAGAACTTCCACTCCATCACCGTGCAGGACATCATTGACGAGGCCAACATCGGAAGAAGCACCTTCTACGCCCATTTTGAAACCAAAGAGGAACTGGTGAAATCCCTGTGCCGGGAGCTGTTTGCCCATATCATCGGCACTGCCATGGATAAGCAGGATACCCACGGCCTGTATACCTGCACCAACGCCCCCCACTCGGTAATCTGCCACATTTTGCAGCATTTGCAGGAGAACGACAACAACATCCTCACCCTGCTCTCCTGCGACAGCGGCCCAATCTTTATGAGCTATTTCAAGTCCGGTATGGAGGAGCTGGTGCGCTCCCAGCTGCTGGGGGATACCGCCTGTGCCGACGTGCCCCGGGAATTCCTGATTAACCACATTGCGGGCAGCTTTGTGGAGATGGTGCAGTGGTGGCTGGACGGCGGCCGGAAGCAGACCCCCCAGACCCTGGACAGCTATTTCCGCAGGGTCACAGAGCCCCTGCTCTGCGCCGGAAGGGGTGGGGACGTATGAATGTGCTGATTCTTGGGGACTTTGTGGGCTGCGGCGACGTGGCCATGTCCGTCTCCCGGGCGGTGCTGACCCGGATGGGGCATCGGGCCCTGTGCCTGCCCACGGCGCTGATTTCCAACACCTGGAACCTGGGCACCCCGGCCGTGACGGTTACCACGGAGTATATCTGCCAGGCGCTGGAAAGCTGGGAGAAAAACGGCATATCCGTGGATGCAGTGCTGCTGGGGTATCTGGCCGATGCCCGGCAGGCGGAATGGATTGCCCGGCGCTGCGCCCGGTGGCACGGCCAGGGGGCAACGGTGTTCCTGGACCCGATTTTCGCCGACAACGGCAAGCTCTATACCGGTATTACCCCTCAGCGGCTGGATTTTCTCCGGGAGCTGCTGAAATCCGTGGACTATGTGCTTCCCAACGCCACCGAGGCCTGCTTCCTCACCGGAAATCAGGACCCGGCCCAGGCGGCCCGGGCATTGGTGGAGCTGGGGGCGGGAGCCGCCGTGGTTACCGGGGTGGGGGAGCGCTCTGTGTTACTGGCCCGGAAGGAGGGACTTCGGGAGATTCCCTATACCCCAATCCCCGGCCAGTATTCCGGCGCCGGGGATGCCTTCACCGCCCTGTTTGCAGGCTCCGTGCTGCTGGGGCGGTCCCCGGAGGACAGTGCCGAATACGCCGCCGAAAGGGTGGGGGACTGGATTCGGCGCTACCGGTGCGCCCCGGACAGCTTCACCGGCCTGCCGGTGGAGCGGCTGTGGGACTGAGGAAGGAGCACTGCCATGAGAAAGAGAATCCTTCCTTTGCTGATACTGGCCCTGCTCCTCACCGGCTGCGGAAGCCAGGGAGCCAGGCAGAGCCTGATTCCGGAGGAAAACCGGCTGGTGGTGTACACCTCCCATAAGGAGGAGGTATACCAGCCCATTATCCGGGAGTTTGAGGAGCGCACCGGAATCTGGGTGGAGCTGGTGACCGGGGGCAGCAATGAGCTGCTGGACCGCCTGGAGCAGGAGCAGGAAGCCCCCCGGGCGGACGTGATGTTCGGCGGGGGCGTGGAGAGCCTGGAAAGCTGCCGGGAGCTCTTCGAGCCTGTACGCTGCACGGATTACCGGCGGATTCCCGCCTCGCTGCGGGATGCCCAGGATGCCTGGGTGCCCTTTTCCGCCCTGCCGGTGGTGCTGATTTACAATACAAAGCTGGTGGATCCTGCCGGGCTCACCGGCTGGGAGGACCTGACCGGCCCTAAATTCCGGGGGGAGATTGCCTTTGCCGACCCCACAAAATCCGCCTCCTCCTTTACGGCGGTGGCCACGGTGCTCCAGGCCTGCGGCGAGGAAACGGCACTGGCGCTGGCCCGGAATCTGGCGGGGGAGCAGCTGGATTCCTCCGGCCAGGTGCTGACCCAGGTGGCGGGGGGAGAAAAGCTGGTGGGCATAACCCTGGAAGAGACGGCCCTGCAGCGCATTGCCGCCGGAGACAATCTGGCCCTGGTCTACCCCCGGGAGGGCACCAGCTGTGTCCCCGACGGCACCGCTGTGCTGAAAAATGCCCCCCACCGGGACAACGCCCTGGAATTTCTGGACTTCACCCTGAGCCGGGCGGTGCAGGAGATGCTGGGCAGCCGGTTCTACCGCCGCAGTGTCCGGGAGGATGTGGGGGATTCCGACACCCTGCCCGGCCTTGACCGGCTGAAGCTGACGGATTACGATACCCTGTGGGCCTCCCGGAACCGGGGGGACATTCTGCAAAAATGGGCAGAGGCCGTGAAGGAGGGGACAGCATGAAATTCCGGAACCACTCCTTTCGCAAGCGGCTGTTTGCCGCCATGCTGCTGTCATCGCTGCTGCCGCTGCTGATTTGCACGGCACTGATGGTGCAGATTACCCGGCTGCGGATGCAAAACAAGGCCCGGGAGGATCTGGCCGGCCAGTCCGCCGGACTGTGCCAGAGCCTGGATACCCTCCGGGATGCGGTGGTGCATTCCGCCGCCCGGCTGACGGACAGCGAAACCGCCATCCACGCCCTGGGCTCCGGCGTTGGCAGCCGACTGCAAATCAACAGTCTGCTGTTTGATGCCACGGACAGTTGGCGGAATCTGGCGGTGTTTGACCTGTACGACAGCGCCGGGGTCTGCCGCTACTCCACCCGGGGCACCGTGTCCCAGAATCTGCCCACGGACTGGGGGGTGCTGTATGGTGCGGCCCAGGCCGGGGGAGAGCCGGTGTACTACGCCACGGAGAATCCGGCGGATACCGCCTCGGCCCTGCTTCTGGCGGGGGTGCAGCTCCGGGCGGAGGACGGCTGCACCGGCTACCTGGTGATGCGGCTGTATGCCGCCGGATTCCATGTGCTGCTGGACGGCAAATACGTGCAAAGCGACGTGCTGGTGCTGAATAAATTTTTCCGCCCGGTCTATGGCTCCCAGACCAATCTGACCCAGGCTCTGGCCCCCCGGCTTCGCAAGGCCATGCTCCGGGGGGAGCTGCCGGAGGACGGAAACTACGTCTATTACATTGCCAATCATCCGGCTACCGGGCTGAATCTGGTGCTGCGGCAGCCCCAGATGTTCACCGCCCGGACGGTCTGGCTGCTGTATACCGCAGGGATTCTGTGCGTGCTGGCCTGTGTCTGCGTGTCTGCCCTGGTGAGCCTGCCCCTGAGCCGCCAGATTGCGGCCCCCTTGGAAAAGCTGATGGGGGCCTTCGACCGGGTGCAGCAGGACAAGCTGGAAACCCAGATTCCCGTGGACAGGCAGGACGAATTCGGCCAGCTGGCAGAGCGGTTCAATCAAATGGTTCATGCCCTTAGCGTCAACCGGCAGGAGCTGATTACCAACCAGCAGGAGCTGAACCAGGCGCAAATCCGGATGCTGCAAGCCCAGCTGAATCCCCATTTCCTGTGCAACACCCTGGATACCATGAAATGGATCAGCAAAATCAACAAGGTGCCCCAGGTGGCTATGATGGCCACCAATCTGGCGGATATTCTCCGCTTTTGCATCTCTGCCGATGAGTTTGTGCCCTTGTACCGGGAGCTGGAAATTCTGGAGCGCTACATTGAAATTCAGAAAATCCGCCTGTCCGATGACTTCAGCTTCCGCCAGTGCATTCCGGAGGAGCTATATGACTGCCTGGTGCCCAAGATGATTTTGCAGCCCATTGTGGAAAATGCCATCCTCCACGGCATCGACGGAATTTCCGGCAGCACCATCGAAATCCGGGCCTGGGAGGAAGGGGGCAGCCTGAAAATCACCATCACGGACAATGGCCGGGGCTTCCCAGAGGATATGCTGGGCCAGCCCTACCGCCGGGATGGGGGGCTTGCAAAAGGCCACCTGGGACTATATAATGTGGACATGATTTTACGCAGGAATTTTGGAGAAGGCTGCGGCCTCTGGCTCAGCCCGGGGGAAGGCGGCGTGGGGGCCAGAGTGACGGCCACACTGCCCATCCGATTGGAGGAAGAAACAGAATGCTGAAAGTGCTGATAGTAGAGGACGAGGAGATGATCCGCAAGGGCATTGTGCTGACGGTGGATTGGGCCGCACTGGATTGCATGGTGGTGGGGGAAGCCGCCAACGGCGTCCAGGGCCTGGAGGCTGCCCGGCGGCTGGAGCCCAGCCTGATTATCACCGATTTGAAAATGCCCCAAATGGACGGCATCGAAATGCTGAAGGCTCTGCGGGCCCAGGGATGCACCGCCTATGTAATTATCCTGACGGCCTATGACAATTTCAGCTATGTGCAAAGCGCCCTGCGGCTGGGGGCGGTGGACTATCTGCTCAAGCCCTTCCACGATGGGGATTTGGAAAACGCCATCACCCGCATACAGCAGCGGATGAAGCCGGAGGCCACCGAGACTGCTCCCCTGGGCATTGTCCGCAAGGGGGACAAGAGCAAATATGTCCAGGAGGCCATGGACTACATCAGCGCCCACTATAACGACCCGGACATCAGCGTGGGCACCGTGGCCCAGAGCCTGAACATCAGCGAGGGCTATCTCAGCCACACCTTCAAGAAGGAGACGGACTACACCCTGCTCAATTACCTGACCCGCTACCGCATCCACAAGGCCATGGAGCTGCTGAAGGACTGCCGGGTGAAGGTCTACGAGGTGGCGGAGCAGGTGGGCTACCGGGACATTGCCTATTTTTCCGCTACCTTTAAGAAATATGCCGGTATTTCTCCCTCGGAATACCAGCTTTCCAGCCGATAAGGAGAGAGAAGCATGATTAAATTGATTGCCTCGGATATCGACGGCACCCTGCTGCAAAACGGCGAAACCCAAATCAGCCCCCGGTTTTTTCGGGAGGCCGGGCAGCTGATGGAGCGGGGCATCGCCCTCTGCGCCGCCAGCGGGCGGCAGTATAAGAGCCTGCGGGGGCTCTTCGCCCCCATTGCCGAGGGCATGTACTTCGTCTGCGAAAATGGCGCAGTGGTCTACGGCCCCGGGGAGCCCCCGGAGCTGCTCTCCAAAACCGTCATCGACCGGGAGCTGTCTTTGGCGCTGTGCCGGGATATTCTGCAAATTCCCGGCTGTGAGCTTTTGATTTCCGGTGCCAATATGAGCTACCTCTGCCCGAAAACCCGGGAATACTTGGATCATATCCGATATTTTGTGGGGAACAATGTGACGGTGCTGGACACCCCGGAGGATATGCCGGAGGAATTTGTGAAGATTTCCGGCTATTACATCCCCGGGGCAGAGGTGCTGGCCCCTATGCTGGAGCCAAAGTGGAGGGAAAAATTGCAGGTTGCCATTGCGGGCAAGTGCTGGCTGGATTTCACTCTGGCAGATAAGGCCACCGGCATCCGGGCGCTGTACCGTCGCCTGGGGATCACCCCGGAGCAGACCATTGCCTTTGGAGACAATTTCAACGACATCCCTATGCTGGATGCCGTGGGCCACCCCTATCTGATGCGCTCTGCCGCCCCGGCCCTGGGCAGCCGGTATCCCACCCAATGCAGCCGCCCGGAGGATGTGCTGGAAACGCTGTAAGACCAAACTCCCCCGGCGGAATGAACCGCCGGGGGAGCACGTTATTTTAGGGTAAATTCCTTGAAGTCCATGGCACCGGTACCCTGGAAGCGGAAGTACAGGGCCTGTACCCCCTCCAGAGCGGGGAATTGGGCTTCGGCAGCGGCCCAGGAGCTGCTGGGGCGGATGGGAACCTCCGCAAAGGGAGCCGCATCCTTGCCCAGGGATACCAGCAGTCTCCCTTGGGCATCTCCCCGGGTGACCACCTGCACCCCGGTCTGGCCCCGGAAATCAAAGTACTTAAAGCCGCACCAGGCCCCCTGGGCCATGTTGGCTATGTACTGGTCGGGATTGTCCTCCCGGTCGGTGCCGGACTGGGTGAAATAGGGGTGGCGGGTGTCCGGCTCCCGGACGGCGATATAGCCGAAGCTGGGCTCGCTGTAGCCCAGGTGGCAGGCAATCCGGGCCTCATAGGTGCCGCTGCCCCGAAGGGGGCCGCCATTCAGGCCGCAGCTGGTCAGCTCTGCCTGGGGGATGGAGCCGTCGGGGCGGATGGTGATGGGCTCGGCGCAGCCCTGGCGGGCGCAGCACTGCTTGTTGGTCTGGCGGTGGTAGAAAATATACCACTGCTGCCCAAGCTGCACCATGCCGCCGTGGGTGTTGCCGGTATAGTTCATGGCCTGGGAATTCCCTGCCAGGCCCAAATCGCCGATACTGACCAGGATGCCGCCGAACTGGAAGTCCCGGTCCGGGAAACGGCTGGTGGCGTAGCACAGCTCATGGCTGAGGATGGAGGAATAGACGAAATAATAGAGCTCTCCGATTTTTCGGATGCTGCTGGCCTCGAAGAAGGCGTGGCCCTGATAGCCGGTGCCCTGGGCATTCCATACCCCCGGGGCAATGAGCCTGGGCGCCTGCTTTACGGTGCACATATCCGGCTCCAGGGCGGTGCAGTAGCCGCCCTCCATCCGGCGGCCCTTCTGCTTCAGCAGGTCATACAGCCAGCCGGGGCCGGGGGCAAAGCCGGTATACAGGTATACGTTCTCCCCCTCCACCAGTACGCCGGGGTCGAAGCAGCTGATTTCCCCGGGCTTGCCCCCGAGAATAGAGCCGTCCGGCCAGCGGACGTAGTCGTAAAACTGAAAATCTCCCGCCGGGGTGTCGCACACCGCCACCCCCACATTGTCCGAGCCGTTGAGGGAGTAGTACAGGTAGTATCTCCCGTCCGGCCCCTGGACGGCATCCGGGGCGAAGAGCTGCATCTGCCCCTGGGGGTTCTGGGGATCCCGGCTGGCGGGGTAGATTACTCCCTCATACCGCCAGTTTCCCAAGTCCTCCACCGGAGCGGACCAGCCCACATAGTCGTTGACGCAAAAGCCCTCCCCCTGGAAGGCATCGTGGCTGCCATAGACATACACCCGATCTCCAAACACCCGGGGCTCTCCGTCGGGGACATATTCATAGCTGGGCAGATAGGGATTAAAGGCTTGCTTTTTCATAATGTTCTCCTTGCATAGCAATGTAAAGCGTGTTATTTTTCACTGCCGGATACGGCGGAGCCGTTCCCGGCTGCTAAGTTATTCTTCGCTCTCCTGGGGCTCGTCATAGTGCTCTGCATGAACCTGGAACATCCCACGGTATTGGGTGGGGGTACAGCCCTTCATCTTCTTGAACATCCGGTTGAAGGTGGACACGCTGGAAAAGCCGGATTGCAGGGCAATCTGGGAGATGGACATTCCCGGCTGCATCAGCAGCATTTCCGAGGCATTGATTCGCCGGTGGCACAGGTATTCATAGAAATTGCAGCCGGAGAGCTGCTTAAAGGTGCGGGAGAAGTGAAATTTAGAGAAGCCCGCCACTGCGGCCACATCCTCCAATGTCAGCTCCTCGGAAAAATGCCGATCCAGGTAGCTGAACACCGCACTGAACCGCTCGGCATAGTTCCGCCCGCTGGAGTGGGGCATCTGGGTGACGGAGGGGCTGCCCTCGGTGCTCAGCCGGTCCCGGCAGTAGTTCAGGAAGAAGCTCAGCAGCCGGGAATAGATGGTGATGTCCCGCAGACTGTCGTCGTGGAGGTATTCCGTGCATATCTGGCTGAACAGCTCCGTCTCCTCCGCATAGATGGCGGGGCAGGTGCTCCGGTTAATCAGCAGGGGCTTGGACATGCAGGAGGCCAGATAGGAGGCACCCTTGATGGCAAAAATCTGGTCGAATTCAAACAGGAAGATGAATCTTCCACCCTGGGCGGGGGGCGTGAGGGAGTGGGGCTCGCCGCTGGGAATCAGAAAAATATCCCCCGGTGCCAGCTCGAAGGTCTGGCCGGAAACGGTGACAAGGTAGTTGCCCTCCACCGGGGCAATCATCTCGCAGGCGTTGTGCCAGTGGGGAGGATAGACAAGCATATTGTCGTTATACCACAGGCGCAGGCTGGAATTGGGCTGGAATGCCACGGCTTCCCGATTGTCGGACAGGGAACGGACGAAATTGATTTTGCTCTGCCGGGCCAGGAACTGCTCGATAATCTGCTGGCTGACGGCGTAGGGGACGGCGCTTTTGATGGTTGAAGTCATCGAAATAACCTCCACATGGGCATTTTGACCGGGTTACGCAATTATTGCCAGATTGAAAAAGAGGGATTTTTGATATTTCGTATAATACAGGTGCTTTTTTCAATTGCTTTCTTAAAAAACTACTGACAATACTGTACCACATTCGTGTTGAAGTTTCAACACGAAATTTTGTTTTTGTCAAATGCTGAGTTTATCGTGACATCAAGCAATATTTGGAAACAGAATTAGCAATTACTGACTGGACAGGGCGGAAGAATATCGGCATAATACGCCAGGAAACCGGGGAAATAGGAATAAAATGGAGAAAATGCCAAATAACCTGCTGCTGGGCCTTTGCGATGCGCTCAGAACAGATCCAGCATACTGTCCAGGTAAATGGCCTCCCGGACAGGAAGCTGGTATTGGGGCTTTGTCATATAGTAGAGCAGGAACTCAAGAATCAGGGCACTGCCCAGGCCCCGGCCCTCCAGCTTAAAATGGGAGAAGCCCATGGGCAGATAGACGGATGTAATCTGGTCAATGCCAATGAAGCCAGGGCTTTGCATCGCCTGGGAAAACCGATAGCCCTGCTTGCCGCCTGGGGCGCAGCAGGGAAAATCGGGGCAGTCCTCCCCCAGATTTTTTCGGCTGACGGCTTCATAGCAGCGCTTTCGCTGGGTGCAGCCAAACCAGCAGCCCTCGTTGCATAAAAATTCCACCTTGCTTTTCTGGCTGGGGGACAGGGCGGCCAGCTGGGAAAGGTGCTTGTTCAGGCGAAAATCCGGCACCTGTCTCTTATACACATCTCCGAGCCCACGAGACCGAGGCTGATCTCGT
>UROL01000005.1 GCA_900549495.1 uncultured Eubacteriales bacterium
CGCCTACGGCGGTTGCTCGCTTGCATAGCGCCTGCGGGCGCTTAAGTCACGCCCTGCGGGCGTGCCAGCTCCCTCAGAGAGGGAGCCGGGGATGGGCTGTACCATTCATCGTACCACTCAGAAACCGCAACGTTGCGGGCGATTTTCATCGCCCCTACGGAGACTCAGAAACCGTTACCATTCAATATTTGGTCAGGGTGTGGGTTATCAGGCCCAGAAGGAGCCAGTGGGCGGGGTAGAGGGCGTAGAAGCCGTATTTCCAGGGGTGGGTGCCCAGCTGGTGGTTGTAGCGCTTCAGGACGAAATTGGACAGGGGGGCGGAGACGTAGGCCAGGCTGAGGATGCCCCCCACCAGCAGCTTTTCTCTCCGGTCATACATTAGATAGTATACCGCTATCAGCAGAATCATCCACAGGCCGAACTGGGTTTTCAGCATCAGGCACCAGGCGGCTGCCGCCAGGACAATCAGCACCTTGACCCCCTTCCCTGCGGCAAACAGCCGCAGACCGTAGAGCATCACCAGGCCGACGGCCAGGGTGAAGAGCAGATTCTGGCTGCCCCAGTAGAAGCATTTCCCGGTCATGGCGTAGTCAAAGGGGATTTCGCTGACCAGGCCGAAAAGCAGCAGCCGCAGCAGGTAGGCGGTGTAGTTCTTGGTATGCACAAAGCCCTCCACCAGCAGAAAGGCCACCACGGGAATCCCCAGGCCCCCCAGCAGCTGGAACACCACCGCCCAGGAGGACAGCACCATAAACCGGGCATCCCCGGCCATCATCTGCCGCAGCTCCCCGAAGCGCTGCTGCTCAATGCCCATCAGACCCCGCTGAAGCACCGTCATGCTGAGGGAATAAAACAGCAGGGTAATGCAGGCGTACCATTTCAGGGTAACGCCGGTGGCCTCCAGCTGGGGGAGCCGTCTTCTGTCTTGTGCTTCCATGTCCATTCTCCTTAAAAATCCCGGATGCTTTCCAGGGCGGGCAGGGCGTTGCCGCTGTAGTCAAACAGGGCCTGGTTCGCCCATTCGTTGCCTCCCGGCCCCGGCTCCCCGGTATAGGCCAGCGCCGCCGGGGTGGCCCAGCCGCTGCCGGGCACCGGGAGCCAGGCGGGCTCCCAATAGAAGAACCCGGCCCCCAGCTGCCCAGGGACGGATTTCAGCAGGGCCATCAGATCCTCCAGAAACCGCTGCTGCCCCCGGGGGGTCATGGGGTAGGGAACCTTAGCGGCCAGTGCCGGCTTGGTGGCCATGCCCTTCCGGTTTTCCGGGGCCAGGGCCTCGTAGCTGCCGTAGTCCTCCATGGTGAAGCCCATGGACACCTCGGCAATCACCAGGGGCTTGCGGTAGCGTGCCGCCAGGTCATACAGGTTGTGGCGCAAATCCTCCATGGTGCCGTGCCAGAAGGGGTAGTAGCTCAGGCCGATGCAGTCAAAGTCCCGGCCACCGGCGGCAAAATAGGAATCGAACCAGCTCCGGTACAGGGCGTTGTTGCCCCCATTGTCCAGGTGGAGCATGATTTTTGCCTCCGGTGCGGCCTGGCGCACCGCCTGGATTCCCGCATTCAGGAACCGGGCGATGTTCTGAAAATTGGGGGTTTTCCCATAGGGCCAGAGAAGACCGTTGCTTAGCTCGTTGCCCACGGCTACCATTTGGGGCAGGAGCTGCTCCCGGGCCAGGGCGTCCAGCACCCCCAGGGTATAGTCATACACCGCCGCCTCCAACCCCGCCGCATCCAGCCCCGCCCAGGCCTTGGGGATATTCTGCTTTCCCGGGTCTGCCCAGAAGTCGCTGTAGTGAACGTCCAGCAGCCAGGGCACCCCCGCCCGGCGCAGCCGCCGGGCCATGGCCAGGGTGGTGGACAGGTCGTTGGTGCCCGCTCCATAGGGCGCACCCTGGGGGCTGTAGGGGTCATTCCAAAGGCGCAGCCGCACCATGTTCATCCCATAGCTCTTGAGGATTTCCACGGCATCCCCGGGAATCCCCCGGTCACGGAAGGTGCCGCCGCAGCCCTCCACCTCCGGCAGGGTGGACAAATCCATACCCTTGATAAATTCCGACATAAATTTCTCCTTGCTGTGTGACAAAAGCAGCGGCTGACGGTGGCCAGCCGCTGCTTTCCGGTTCAGGCTTCCCCGGAGAAGTCCTCAAAATCCTGGAAGCGCTTGTGCATATCCTTGTAGCGAATCCGTACCAGCTCGTTCATTTTCAGCACCTGCTCCTCGGTGCCCACAAACTGGCAGCGCAGGCAGTAGAATTCCTGCTTCTGGGCATCGTAGAACATATCAATATCCAAATCCCGCATAAAGCAGGAGGGGCAGCGGTAATTCAGTCTGCCTTTTGTAGCTTGAGCCATGTGGTGAAGCCCTCCTTTTCTTTCAGGGTGCCGGTGTAGCCCAGGGTGAACATGGGGCTGAAGGCGTAGCCCTCCTTGGCATAGCCCACGCTGTCCCGGCCCTGGCAGGTCATGGATACCCGGGTCTTTATGGGGGGCAGGCAGCACCAGGCCTCCTGGGCGTTGGGGGCGGACAGCTCCCGGCAGCGGTAGGCGTAGCTCAGGGACTGCCCGTCCACCCCCAGGGTCAGGCTGGTCATATCCTCGGTATACTCCGTTGTGCCGTAGCAGCCCACCATATATTCGTTGATGGTCACCTGGGCGTTGGGGTCGGACATTTCCAGAATATTCCGGTCAATGCGGATATTGCTCTGCCCTTCGGCGAAGGTGATAACCGTCTGAATCTTTACCGTCATATCCGCAAAGGCGATTTCCACCGGGTCCAGGGTCAGGATGCGGCTGCTTCCCTCCTGGGAGAAATGGGCCTTGGTGCGGCACAGGCACAAATCCACCTCCTCGCCGTTGTGGCACACCTTGGCGCTGCGGATGGTGCCCTCTCCGGCGTAGTGGGTGAAATAGCCCGCCCGGTACTTCTCCTGAATTAGGAAGGGGTAGCTGGCATCCTGGACATGGGGGGTTCCGATGCCCACCGGCCAGGGCAGCTTGGCGGCGTAGGGCCGCAAATCGAAGATAGCGCCGCCCTGGTCCATATTTACGCCCGCCCGCATATAGGGGTCGCAGTACCAGAACAGCTGCTTGTTGCTGCCGTAGAGGATGTCCCGCCATAGGGCGCACTCCGGCTCGGTGTAGGTCTTCTTTTCCCGGTAGAAGTCGGCAAACTCCGCCATGGTCATATCCAGCAGCTTCCCCTCCCGCTTCAGCTTGCCGTAGTAGGCGCAGCCGTCCCAGTAGGATTTCTTCAGCAGCGCATAGGGGGCCTCCCACCGGCCCATTTTGTTCATCCAGCCCGGGCCCACAAACATCATGTTATAGGCGTAGCCGTTGTTGTACTTGGCCAGGCTCCGATACTGGTCGATGAGGTTATACAGATAGGGGTATTCCCAGGTTTCGGTGTCGTAAATCATACCCCGCAGGACATTCTGGGGATGGGTGCCGAAGTTGGAGCCGTTGCCGTCGTAGCAGGCCAGCAAATCCCGGGACAGGTGGGGAATGGCCACGATGCCGGAGTCCTCCTCCTGGTTGGCCGCCGGGGCGTGGGTGTTCTGCTTGGAGGGAATCCAGGGGGCCCAGGGGCCGCCGTCCATAAAGGTGTACCAGGAGTTGTTGCAGGTGTGGTAGGCCTTGGGGCCCTCCTCCCAGCAGGTGGCCACGGCGCACTTGACGCTGGGGTACTCCGCCTTGATGAAGTTGATTAGCTCCGCATCCATGTAGTAAGAGCCGGTGGACTGGGGATAGAAGCCGAAGCGCTCATAGAATTTTCCAAAGACGTCCCGGACAATGGCCTTCTTGTCCTCCATGGAGAACATCCAGATGCAGAAGTCCTTGGTCTTGTACTTCTCGCGGAACTGCTGGCAGGGCAGCCCCAGCAGGCTCAGGGCGATTTCGTCGCCATAAATCCTGTGATGCTCCTTGGCAAGCGCCACGGCCTCGTCGTTAAACAGGCTGGCATAGGTCATCTGGATGGTGGTTTTCAGGCCGTTGTCGTGGGCGCACTGCTGCTGGAGCTTGAAAATATCCAGGCTCTCCGTCAGCAGGGCCTTCCGGCCAATATCCTCCGCCTTTCCCTGGCCGGTGACCTTCTCGGCGTATTCCGGCACCATCTCCGGGCGGTGAATGATGTTGACAACAAATTGATCCATATGGGTTTCCTTTCGTTAGGAGAATTTTTCTTACCCCTTGACTGCGCCGCTGGTCACACCCTGGACATAGAACTTCTGCATAATGAAGAACAGAACGGAAATGGGGATGGACACCAGCACGCCGCCGCAGCAGAACTGGGTGAAATAGGTGTTGATCAGGCTCTTTTCCAGCATCTTATACAGGCCCACGGCTACGGTGTAGTTGGCGGAGATACCGGCGTTGAGAATCATCTTGGCGTACACAAAGTCCATCCAGGGGGTCAGGAAGCTGCTGATGACGGTGTATACAATAATGGGCTTGGCGGTGGGCAGCACGATATTCAGGAAGATGCCCGCCTCGTTGCAGCCGTCCAGCCGGGCCGCCTCGCACAGGGAGCGGGGCACGGTATCGAAGAAGCCCTTGGCAATCAGATACCCCAGGCCGGAGGAGGCGGAGTAGACCATCACCAGGCCGATGTGGCTATTGGTCAGGCCGAAGGTTTTCAGGGTGAAGTACACGGCAATCATGGCCAGCATACCGGGGAACAGGTTCAGCAGCACCGCAAAGTTCATCAGGCTTCTCCGGCCCCGGAAGCGCATCACCGACATGGCATAGGCCACCATCAGCACAAAGGCGGTGGAGACGATGCAGGTCCAGCAGGCAATGCGGAAGGTGTTCATAAACCAGGTGGGGAACTGATTCACCGTGTCCGGGGTCAGCAGCTTGGCATAGTGCACGGCGCTCCACTCCTTGGGGAAGAAGGTGGAGGTGTTCTTGCCTGGGTAGGCGCTGAAGGAGGTACACACCAGCCAGATAATGGGAATCAGCCAGATAAAGCACAGCAGGGCAATGAAGCCGTTGTGCAGCACAATCTTGGTGCTTCTCCTGGCTCTGGATTTTCTGGCAATGGCATCTAGGTTGTTGGTGCTCATTGATATGTCCCCTCCTTATCTCCCCGAAGCATAAAGTTGAAGCCAATCAGGGTAAATACCGCGCAGACCACAAAGACCATAATGCCGATAACCGAGGCCATCTTATAGTTGTAATAGTCCTGGGTCAGGGTGAATAGCCAGGTAACCAGCAAATCCACCTCCTTGGCCTGGGAGTTGGCCATCAGCTGGTTGGTGGTTACGTATACTCCCTGGGTCAGCAGGTAGATCACGTTGAAATTGTTGAAATTCTTTACGAAATCCGTAATCAGCGCCGGGCCGGTGACCTGGAGCATATAGGGCATGGTAATGGCCCGGAAAACCTGGAAGGGGTTGGCGCCGTCCATCCGGGCGCTTTCCAGCTGATCCGAGGGCAGGTTCATCAGCACGCCGGTGGCAATCAGCATCTGATAGGGCACGCCCACCCAGATGTTGATGAGGATAATCATCACATGGGCCCAGCCCGGAGCGGAGAGGAAGGGGATATAGCTGGTGGAAATCAGCCCGGCGCTCCGCAGAGCCGCCGTCAGGCCAATCCGCTCACACAGGGTATTCATAATGCCGGTATTGGCAAAGAAATTCCGCATCAGCAGCAGGGATACGAACTGGGGCACCGCAATGGTAACCACCAGCAGCGTCCGCCAGAGCTTACCCCCCCGGGTGCGCTTGCTGTTGATAAGCAGGGACATGAGGATGCCGCCGAAGTAGTTGGTCAGGGTGGCGAAGAAGGACCACACCAGAGTCCACCCCAGAATCCGCCAGAAGGCGTAGCCGAAGGTGGAGGTAATCCCACCGCCGAAGAGGGTGGCGAAATTGGTAAGGCCCACCCAGCGGAACAGATTGGTGGGGGGCATATGCTGCTGGTCGTAGTTGGTAAAGGCCACCAGAATCAGCAGCAGAATGGGAATCAGGGTGAAAATCACAATTCCCAGCACCGGCAGGGACAGCAGGGTGATGTGGAATTTCTGATCCAGATATTCCTGCAAATCCTCCCGGAAGCTGTTGATGTGCAGGCCGTTCTGGCTGTCAAATTGGAGCTGATAGGCCCCAATGACGCTTCTAATGCACTGCACCAGGGCTGCGGCCCACACCACAAAGCTGAACAGTGAGAACAGAAGGATCATAAAGGAGTTGTCATAATCGTTCCATTCGGACTGCATGGTCTGCATGTTGAAAACCTGCTGGGCCTGCACCGTGCCCAGGGTGGCAAATTTTGGGACATAGGCCATGGCAAAGCCGCAGGTGAACCAAATCACCCCGGCCTCCAGCAGGGTCAGGATAAGGGCCTTGGCATACTGCTTCCGGCGCAGGCAGCCTGCGCCCCACCAGATAAGGGTCAGCTTCACAAACAGGTCGCCCTTGGCCATGGCCCTCCCGAAGTCGGCAAAGAACTGGCATAGGATGGTGGCAATATTGTCCGGCCTCCGGCGCAGCCGGGGATAGGCCTGGGGTTTCCCTCCCATAGAAATCCTTCCTTTCTCCTTGTTTCAAGAGCCGCCCGATATGCAGGAGCACACCGGGCGGCTGGGTTGGTTATCGGAGACGATTATTCCACCGGTGCACAGACACCCTCTACCAGGGTATCCAGAGCAGCCTGAATGGCGGCATCGTCCTTGCCGTTGAGTTCACCGGTAGCCACCATCTGGCCGAAGGTAGCGGTGGGATCCCAGTACTTGCCGCCCACGTTCTGCACGGAGCCGAACACGTCCTGGGCAGCGGAGGCAGCAATGGCAATGTTGGCGCTGACGGCCTCGTCGGCAGCGGCCTTCAGGTTGGTGGGGGCCAGCTGGCGCTCTGCGAACCGGGCAGCCTGGGACTCCTCGTTGGTCAGGAACTGTGCCAGCAGCACGGCCCAGCCGGAGTTCTTGGAGTAGGCGTTGACGCCCATGAGCTTGAAGCCGGAGAAGCAGGACATTTGCACCTGGTCGCCGCCGCAGGTGAAGGTGGGCAGCTTGGTAGCGGCATAGCCATCGCCGAAGGCGGTCTGGCAGGCACCGGCGTCCCAGGTGCCGGAGATGACGGCGCAGACAGCGCCGGAGGCAATCTGGTTGGACAGGTCGCCGTCGGCCACTGCCAGGAAGGCAGGATGCACAGCAATCTCGGACATGCCCTTGGCCACATCCACGCCGGTGTAGCCGGTGGCGGAGGTGCCGTTCCAGTCGATATAGGTGGTGCCGTCGTCCTTCATGTCGGCGACGAAGCCGGCACCCAGGAAGAAGGAGGCATTGTACCAGCCGGAGGCGTAGGTCATGCCAACCTTACCGCCGGCAGCCTGAGCAGCCTCCAGCAGGGTGTCGAAGGACTGGGCCTGCTCGGCGGAAATCTTGCTGGAATCGTAGTACAGGAAGTAGTTGTTGCCGCCGCTCATGGGGAAGGCATACACATTCTCGCCGCTCTTGCAGGCAGCCACGGAGCCCTCGCCGTTTTCGGCCAGGACCTCGTCCAGGGTCTTGCCCACGAAGTTGGGCAGCACGGCGGACACGTCGCCGCTGAGGTTCAGCAGGGCACCGGCGGCCACCAGGTCGTTCAGCTGGTCGTTGGCAAAGGCGTACACGTCGGCAGCGGCCTCAATGTCCGTCAGGACGGTGTCCTTGGCGGTGGACTCGGATTCCACGCCAATCTGGATGTCGAAGGTCTGGTCGGGGTACTGGGCCTGGAACTTCTCCACCAGCCGGGCCAGGAGCGCCTGGTCTTCCTCTGCACCCCACAGGGTCAGGGAAATGGTCTGCTGGGCAGCAGCGGCAGGGACGGCAGCCAGAGACAGGGCCATCACAGCCGCCAGAATCAGGGTAATCAGCTTTTTCATTGTGATATCCTCCATTTTGTTTTATTGTGCAACCTGCTAGGAAACCGGTTGCCACTTAGAACTCAGTATATACTTCTCTACTATATTTGTCAATTCGGGATATACCATAAGATTTGCTCTGAATTTTTATTCATAATTAACAATTTTATTTGCGGTATAGGGAGATAGAAAAAGCCGCCCCGGCCTCCCGGCCTGGCTGCCGGAAAGAGCTGGGGCGGTTTGCATATTATTTTGTGGAAGCCCGCTGTAGAATTTCATAGGCCGGCGGGGCGTAGTCCTGCTCCGGCTGCTGCTCCAGCCGGTCAATAAGCATCCGGCAGGCCCGGCGGCCCAGCTCCACTGCGTCAAAATGCAGGCTGGTCACCGGGGGAATGTTGTTTTTCAGCAGCACACTGTCGTAGAAGCTGGCCACCTTCACCTTCTGGGGCACGGGAACCCCCAGGCTTCGCAGATGGGCCATGGTCAGGCTGCAAAGATAGTCGTCCATGCACACAATGCAGTCCGCCCCCTGGGAAATGGCCTCCTGCACCGCCTGGGCCAGTCTCCCCTCCTCTGCCACATTGAGAAAAATCCCCTGGGCCTCCTCCGGAAGCCCGGCCTGGCCGCAGGCATCCCAGAAGCCCAGAAGGCGGCTGCGGGTGACGCAGTTGTTTTCGTCCCCGCCAATCAGCGCCATTTTTGTTACCCCCTGGGAAATCAGCAGGGCCGTCAGCTCCCGGCAGGCATTGCGGTTGTCGTTGTCGATGTGCAGGGCTTCCGGGTCGGAGGTGGGGCCAATCAGCACAAAGGGAACCTGTTTTTCCTTCAGGAACCCCACCACCGGCGAGTGCACCAGGGAGCGCATGGCAATAATGCCGTCAATTTTCCGGTTGTCAATCAGCCGGGCAATGTGGTGGGTGGTGGTCTCCTGGTCCAAGGCCATAAGCACGTCATATTGCCTGTCCGAGGCCACCTGGCACACCCCATTCAGACATTCCCGGAAAAATGCGCTGTCCACATCCCCCACCTGACCGGGCATCATCAGGCCGATGTTGTAGGTCCGGCTCCTGGCCAGACTCTGGGCCACCGCATTGGGCCGATAGCCGCATTCCTCAATAAATTCCAGAATCCGCTGCCGGGTCTGGGCGCTCAAATTCCCCTTCCCGGAAATGGCCTTGGACACCGTGGCCTTATTTACCCCCAGCTCCCGCGCAATGTCGCTGAGGGTATACTGCTTCCTGCCATTCCGCTCCATCTGCCCTCACCCACTCCTTTCGGTATTCCCCAGGCACCTTTTTCCCCCATCATACCAGCCCACCAACCCCCTTGTCAAGCGGTTGCCGAATGCCACCTCAACAACCCCCCAAAAAAACCCACCAGCCCGCAGCAATCCCCTGGGGGACATTTCCAGCGGACTGTGCGCCTGCCAGCAAAGCAAGGAGAGGAAATGGCCATTTGTCAATTTGCTGGTTTGATATTTTAATTATTGAAATCGATATTTGCAATCCGAAATTTCGAATTGACGGCAGGGAGGCCCTCTGTTACAATGTGAAAAAGAAAACAGGGCGGCAATTCCCCGGACAATCGAAAAATGACTTGGGAGGGGCCGCATACTGCGGCTCTTTTGCTCTGTGGACACAAAGGCGGAGAGGGGAAGGGAAAATGCGTAACGTGCAGTCTGCGCCGGTGGGCTTCGGCTGGAAGCATCTGCGGGAAAAAGTGCCAGGCGACGCCCTGGGGAAAATCCATTTGCACACCGACGAAAGCCTGGAGGCCCAGTCCTACAGGATAGAAAAAACAGACACCGGAATCCGGGTATCCGCCGGGGACGATGCCGGCATGATGTATGGGCTGCTGGATCTGGCGGATATGTACAACGGAGGCTGGCCGGAAAGCATTCGGATTTTTCAGCGGCCCTATCTGCAAAACAGGGGCATCAAGCTGAATATTCCGCTGGATGCCAGAACCCCCAGCTACTCCGACGCATCCTCGTCCGCCTTTGAGAACATCGGCAATATGTGGGAATTTTCTTTCTGGCGGGAATTTCTGGATTCCATGGCAGAGCAGAAATACAATGTCCTGAGCCTTTGGAATCTCTCCCCCTTTCCCAGCCTGGTGCGGGTTCCGGAATACCCCCTGATTGCGCTGGAGAATGTTGTTTGCAGTACAGTGCCCCCCAGGCCGGATATGAGCGGAGACCATATGTGGACTCCGGATATGGTGGAGGGGGCCTATGCAATCCGCAGAATGACCATAGATGAAAAAATGGATTTCTGGCGCAGGGTGATGCAGTATGCCCAGGACCGCTGCATTCGGGTATATCTGTTTACCTGGAATCTGTTTGTCTATGGGACAGAGGGAAATCCCTATGGAATCACCTGCTGCCAGAGCAATCCCATAACCGCAGATTATCTGCGCTGTTCGGTTCGTGCGCTTCTGGAGGCCTACCCGCTGCTGGCAGGCATCGGGATAACCTCAGGGGAAAATATGGCAGGGGACGAGACGGACATTCCCTTTCTGCGGAATACCTACGGCAGGGCGGTGGAGGAATACTGCGCCCACAATCCGGGGCGCAGCGTGGAGCTGATTCATCGGATGCAGTATGCCCGATATGGGCAGATTCAGGAGCAATATCAGAATTTCAAGGGCAGCTTTTCGGTGAGCTTCAAGTATTCCCAGGCCCACATCCATTCGGATGCCAGACCGGCTTTCTTTGCAGATTTTTTGAAAAATTGTCCGGGGGAGGAACGGTTCTGGCTAACGCTGCGGGATGATGACTATTATTTTTACCGCTGGTACGATTATGGCTTTGCCCGGGAGCTGTTTCGCCGGATGCCGGTGGAGCGGGTGCAGGGATTTTACCTGGGAGCCGACGGCTTTACCTGGGGCAGGGACTATACCGGCTATGATTCGGCACATCCGCTGTACATTCAGAAAATGTGGGGAAAGCTGGGGCTTTTCGGCCAGCTGAGCTACAACCCGAATAAGCCGGAGGAATTCTTTATCCGAGAGATGGAAAGGCGGCTTGGGCGGGAGGATGCCGCCCGGATAGCCGAAGCCTGGACTCTGGCCTCCTCTGGCTTCCGGATTTTGCAGGCGGTGCATTGGAATGATTACGACTTCCAGTGGTATCCGGAGGGCTGCTGCCGGTTTCTGCATCCGCCGGTGGGAAAGCTGGTATTTTGCGATGTGAATGAGTTTATGAGCAGACCCGCCATGCCGGGCACGCCCTACCAGTCTGTGAGGGAGTACTGCGAAAACGGAAGACATGGTACCAAGGAAAAGCCCCGGACTCCCATGGCGGCGGTTGGACATCTTCGTAGAAATCTCCGCCAAATGGATGGGCTTCTGGCATCGCTGAGCCCGGAGGGAAATCCTGAGCTGACGGCGGTTCTAACGGATATTCAGGCAATGTATTTTCTGACTGCATATTATGCAGATAAGCTCCAGGCGGCCATTGAGCTGTGCTGCTTCCGCCAGGACCGAAGCAAAATTCAATACCGCCAGCGGGCGGTTCGGCTGCTGAAAAGAGCGGCCCAGACCTGGAAAAGCTATTCTGCCTTTTCCAGAGCACATTACCGCCCCCAGAGACTGACCCGCATGGGCGGAAATCTGGTGGATTTTACGGCCTTTGACCGTGGGGCGGAGGAGGATGTGAATCTGGCCCTGTATCAGTGACAGAAGAAAAACCGACAATGGCAACGGGCGCTGCCCGACAAAATACCCATGGTGGGCCGGAAGCATTCACCGCCCCCAAAATAAGGAGGACAGCTATGGAGAACACATACGCACATAGGAAGCAAAAGGCCGTTGTCCGTCTCCTGAGGGATGGAAAACCTGTGCCCAACGCAGACATTCGGCTGGACGGATATAACGGCTCGCACCGGAGGGGAGGGCACTGTAAATCTGGATGGCTTCCGGGGGGAATATACCGCCTATGTGGCAGGCAGGGAGATTCCCTTCACCCTTGGCACAGAGCAGGAGATTGTTCTGAGGCTTTGAGAAAAAAGATTCCGGCATAAGCCGGAATCCAGAGGGATCAAATACACATGGCGCCGACGCCATCGGGAATGATGACGGCATGGCCGTTGGGGTGGGCCTGAAGCGCCAGGGAAACGGCCTGCTCCAGGGAATGGCACCAGGTCATTTTCATATCGGTAATCGCCTGCCGCAGACTGGGGTCGGTGACAAAAAGTACACGGTGCTTTTCCAGAATCCGGCACAAAATCTGGTACTGCCATTGATCTGGCAGGGTTTCCTCAGCAGGGACACTGCGGATTTGACGCAGCAGGGCGGCGGGAGAGGCACAGGATTTCATGGCACGGTAGAACTGTTCGCCGCCGATTCCGTCCGCACATTGGGCGCAGACAATAATATCAGCACCTGGGGCAGCGGCGGCCTCTGCGGTTGACAGGGATTTGACAACCTGGTAGACGTTTTGATCCAGCGGCGCACCTCCGTTGGAGGTTATAACAATGTCTCCGGGCTTGGAGCAATGCACACCGGCCAGCTGCCCCATAATGCGGCAGCCCTCCCGGTGGGCGGCAATGGGGTCTCCGGCTACGGCATGGATGACCTGCTTCTCCTCGTCCAGCAGTACGTTGACGATGAACCGCAGACCGGCCAGCCTTGCGGCGGCCTCCATATCCCCGTGAATGGGATTCCCCTCCAGGATACCGGCCCGGGAGCAGGGATGGTCGATGAGCTGGGCGCAGTGGTTCCCCAGGACTGTCCGCCTGGAGCAGACACCGGGAAGGACACTCTTTCTTCCCCCGGAGAAACCGGCGAAGAAGTGAGGCTCGATAAAGCCCTCTGCCAGCAGAAGCTCCGTTTCGGTGGCAATTCGGTTTATACGCATGGCAGCGCCGGAGGGAAGTGTCCCCAGATTGACCATATTTTCGGAGTCGTCGCAGTCATGGATAACAATGTGCTCGTTGTGGAAGTTTTCGTCCCCCAGCTTGGCCTTTAGCTCTTCGTCCGTGGTGCCCCGGTGGCAGCCGGTTGCCACAAGAAGGGTGATGCGGATGCCTGGGGAGCCCTCCCGAAGCGCCTGAAGCATGGGCGGGAGAATCCACCGGCTGGGTACGGGCCGGGTGTGGTCGCTGATGAGGATAACTGCGCTGTGCTTTCCGGCGGCAAGCTCCCGAAGAGGAACGCTGCCGATGGGAGAGGCCAGGGCATCTCGGATTTGCTGCCCGGGGGCCCTGGGGGAGCTATCCGGCTTCCGGGGGGTGAGGATTTCCCAGGAGGAAAAGGCACCCTCCGCAGTGCAATGGCTGTGACCGTAGGGAATGGAAAGTATCATATAAACCGCTCCTGTTTTTTGATTTCCTCCTGCATTGTACTGTGAAAAGCAGTCGGTGTCAATCTAGCTATTTCGTATTCTAAAATAAAAGGTTGAAAAATAAAATTATTTTATGGAAATAAAATGAGAGAAAAGCCGGTGAAGGGTATGAAAATATCGGAGCATATCTATTTGATAGGAAGCGGCTGCATGGGCCTTTCTCCGGAGGGGGACTGTAATGTGTATGCGCTGGCGGATGGCGGGGATATCTACCTGGTGGATTGCGGATTCCATGAGGACCCAGGCGGACTGCTGCACAATATGGAGCAGGACGGCCTGGAATGCGCCAATCTGCGGGGGGTGCTGTTGACCCATATTCACCCGGATCACGCAGGGGCGGTTCCTGCTTTTCAGAAAATGGGCATCCCGATTATGGGCTGTGAGGAGAGCGCACAGGTGCTGGAGCAGGGAATCGGGGCGTATTACCGGCTGCGGGAGAGACTTCCTCCCTCCGGCTTCCGGGATTATTTCTGCAATCCGGTTCGGGGCCGGGTGGATCGGGTCTTGCGGCCGGGAGAGCGAATTGCGTTTGGAGGGTGCACGGTGGAGATGGTTCCCACACCGGGCCATTCCCCGGACTCTGTATGCTATCTGATGCGATGCGGGGGAAAAACGCATTTGTTTACAGGGGATACCCTTTTTTATCAGGGCCAGGTCAGCTACTTTACCAATGTCCTGTCCTGCACGGATTGCTACCCCAGAACCATAGAAGCCCTGGCCGCACTACGCCCGGAGGGGCTGTATCCTGGCCACCTCCTGTTTTCCGTGACCAGGGGCTGGGTCTCCACGGAGCGGGCAAAGGCATATCTGGATGCGGGGGTTCTCCCGCCAATGAAAAAATACTCCTGAGAAACGCTGTTGACATTCAGAAGGCTTTGACAAGGCAGACAGACCCCGGCAGCGGGCGAACCGCCGCTGGGCTGCCAACAATTTTTCTCAGGGCCATGATAGGAAGGAAAGGAATTTATGAATATTCGGTTCGAAGGAAAAAACGTGCTGGTTACCGGTGCGGCCCGGGGAATTGGCCGGGCGGTGGCCCTGGCCTTTGCCAGGGATGGGGCCAATGTCCTGGTGAATACCCGCAATCAGGAGACGTTGGATGCGATTTATGAGGAGGTATCCGCTGCGGGAAATGGCAGGGCGGCCAAATACCTGGCGGATGTAGGCGACATAGAGCAGATCAATGCCATGTGCGATTATATGATTCAGGAATTGGGCGGCATCGATATTCTGGTGACCAATGCGGCGGACACCGGCCGGTGGCCCTTCCTGGGCATTACCCCGGAGATTTTGGAGCGGCATGTGAAAACAAACCTGACCGGAGTGCTTTTCCTGAATCAGAGGGCGGCGAAGGATATGATTCGCCGAAAGGCTCCGGGACGAATTGTCAATTTTTCCTCCATCGGGGCGACAAAGCCCCACCGTATGCAGGTGCCGTATGATACAACCAAGGGCGCAATTGAAGCCATTACCCGGTCAGCTGCCCTGGAGCTGGCCCCCTTTGGAATCACCGTCAATGCGGTTGCGCCGGCCTGCGTCAAGCGTGCAGATACCCTCCATATTGTGGACAATCGCCCCAAAGAGGCGAGCTTCTATGAATCTCCCATTCTGCGGTGGGGCGAGCCGGAAGACGTGGCCTGGCTGATTGAATTTCTGGCTTCGGAATATGCGGGCTTTATTACGGGAGACGTGATTCCCATTGATGGAGGCATGGCAATTCAGTCCCGGCGCTTCCCAACCCCGGATGCGCCGGATGCGGCGCACTTTATGCCGGAGCCGAAGAACCTGCAATCCTTTATCGCTTCCGGAGAGATTCCGGAGACCTACCTGGTTTGAGGCACCGGGGCGTTTTGTAAATTTGACATCAAAAAAATATAAAGGAGCGAAATAATGATGTGTGACAGCAAGCAGCAGGCCTATGCGCTTTTGCGGGCGTGGAAGGGAGAAAACTATGTATTTGGAATCGGCGTGATGGATCAGCTGGGGCAGCTGGTGCGCCGGTTTGGCACCAGGGCCTTGGTGGTTTCCTCCGGGCGGCATTCCCAGGAAAAAATCTGTCAGGGGCTGGATTCTCTGGCCCAGGCAGGGGTTTCTATGGTTACGGATGTCTGTGTCCCCGGCGCAAAGCCCAATGCACCCCGGGAGGATGTCTACCGGCTGGAAAGCTATCTGCTCCATTACAAGCCGGACTGCGTGGTGGCCATTGGCGGAGGCTCCACCATTGATGCCTGCAAGGCGGCAATCGTTCTTGCGGCCTATGGTGCAGAGGTAACACCGGAAATCGACCACTATTTTGGAACCGGCGTGGTTTCGGATATTGAAAAGGAGCTGGGCAGAAAGCGGATTCCCCTGATTGCGGTTGAAACAGCGGCGTCCAGCGGTGCCCATCTGACAAAATATTCCAATGTGACCGACCCTGTCGCAGGCCAGAAGCTGCTGATTGTGGACCCGGCCATTACGCCGGATGCGGCTCTGTTCGACTACAGCATTACCCAGTCGGTTCCTATGGGTATTACGCTGGACGGTGCGCTGGATGGCATTGCCCACACCTTCGAAACCTTTTGCGGCGCAAAGCCGGAGACCTACGAGCTGCTTCAAAAGCTGGCGGTTACCTGCCTGGATTTGATTTTGGAAAATGCGCCAAAGCTGATGAAGGAGCCTGCAAATATCAAGGCCAGAGAGGCCCTTGGGCTTGCCACGGACTTGGGGGGCTATGCCATTATGGTGGGCGGCACCAGCGGCGCCCACCTGACCAGCTTCTCATTGGTGGATTTGACGGCCCACGGCGCAGCCTGCGGCATTATGAATCCCTATTATGCGGTGCTGTATACCCCGGCAATTCAGCCCCAGATGAAGGTGCTGGGCGGCGTACTGAAAAAGTATGGCTTCGCTGCCCCCAACATAGAGGAGCTGTCCGGCAGGGCGCTGACAGAAGCGGTGGCAAAGGGACTGATTGCCTTTGGAAAATCCATTCATGCGCCTACAAAGCTGACGGATTTGGAAGGCTTTGGAGAAAAGCACGTTCAGCGGATTCTGGCAGCAGCAAAGGACCCCAGCCTTGCCATGAAGCTGCACAATATGCCGGTGCCCATGACGGCGGAGGATGTGGTGCCTTATATGGAATCCGTGATTCGGGGAGCGATGGACGGCGATTTGTCCAAAATCCTTATCAAGGAGTGATGGGGCTCCTGCTGGCCATGGCCCGGCAGAGGGCATATGCTGCCGATGGTACAAAGAAGCACAGCACGGAGGCATATCCCATATCCGTCCTGCCAGTGCGGCGGGTATGGATTCATAAATATGGAAGGGGCATCCAGGGCTTTGGATGCCCCTTTTTGGGGAATGTGGTCAGATTGTACAAAGTTTTCTAGGCAGGGACTGGGAGGCGATAGAGGGAATGGAGCGTGCCCTGCAAAAAAATAACCAGGGTGGAGAATAAAACTGCCTCGAAATCCTGCATTTTCGAATACTGAAATTATAAAAGTAAATACTGCCAAATTATACGCAATTAAATTGTTGCACATATACAATTTTGAGAACAATCGTAAAAAATGATAGGTGTGCATTTCAAATAATAAAACACAAAACTGAAAATCAAAATAACGGATTGACGCAGAATAGGCAGTATGCTACAATGTGGGCATCCAGCAAGGGGGCAATAAAAGAATACCGCCCCCCAAAAATCGGAACAAAACAAAGAAAGGAAAATGATTATGAAAAAATTACTGGCATTGGCTCTGGCCGCAATCCTGGTACTCGGGTTGGCAGCATGTGGCTCCACTCCTGCCAAAACACCTGCGGCAACCGACTCCTCCGCAGCCAAAACAAATGAGGACACGCAGACCACCGCACCTGTGGAAATGGAAACCATTACAGTCTGGTCCGATAATGCACATGAGGAAACAATCCGCCGCCGTCAGATCGAGGAGTTCAACAACGGTGTCGGTAAGGAGCTGGGCATTTACATCGACTACACCGTTATGGGCGATAAGTTCAAGGATACCGTCCAGCTGGCTGTCCAGGCCGGAGAAGCTCCCGACCTGTTCCGCTCTGACTCCAAGGTTATTCTGGACTACATTGAAAATGGCTACATCATCCCCATCGACGAGCTGCCTGGCAGCGAAGAGCTGCTGAGTAAGTACTCCGGCATCGTATCCAACCGTATACACGTGTTCGATGGCAAGACCTACACCCTGCCGTACAACCTGACCACCTACGGCTTTATCATCAACAAGGACCTGTTCAAGGAGTGCGGCCTCACCGAGGCCGACTATCCCCAGACCTGGGAGGATGTTATCCGGGTTGGCAAGATCATCACCGAGAAGACCAATGGCCGTGCCTATGGTCTGGGCCTGTCCAGCACCCTGTGGTGCATCTCTTCCTTCTACACCATGCCCAACGGCAAGAACGTGGGCCACTATGGCTTCAATTACGATACCAAGCAGTTTGAATACTCTGCCTACAATCCTATGATTGAGGCCATCGACCAGATGGTGGCAGACGGCTCCGTATTCCCTGGCTTCGAGAATCTGGACGGCGACGGCGTTCGTGCCCAGTTCGCCGCTGGCAACATCGCAATGATTGGTGCTGCGAGCTTTGACTGCGCTGTTTACGTCAACCAGTTCCCCGCAACCTGCGATTGGGAAGTAATCAATGTCCCCAAGTTCAGCGCCGATGCGGTGCAGTATAAGCCCTTTGGCAATCCCACGCAGCTGCTGAATGTTTCTGCCACTGCCCGGAAGCACCCTGAGAAGGTTCTGAAGGTTCTGGAGTTCTTCTATGATGACAAGAATATGGCTGAAATGTACGAGGCTGGCCTGTACATCCCTGTCCGGAAGGAAGCAATTGCTCTGGCTACCAAGGAGCCTGAGATGAAGGGATGGGCCTCCTTCGCAAACTTCGACGAGATTTTCACCATGCCTGCGGTTCCGGATACGCTGATTTCTCTGGAAGGCCCCACCTACCGGGAGGTCATTGCCAACATCTGGGCAAATCCTGCCAAGGATGATGTGGTATCCATCATGGCCGACTGCGACAAGAGATACAACGATGCTCTGGCCCAGGTCGATCCCGCAATTGTGGCGCAGTATGCGCTGCCGGAGGGCGTTACCCCTGTCGCCGGCAAGTAATCTTGAATAAAGCTCTATAAAGGCCGCATCCTGCGGCCTTTATAGCTCAGCGAACCCTGCACGATTGTGCCTGGTTGTGTAGTATGCTCTGAGCAGCGTAAGCAGTATATACGAATCCCCCGAATGGAGAACAATATGGAAAAGATAACGATTCAACCGAAAACCGTGGATATTTCCCTGGAAACCCAGGTGCTGGTGGTGGGCGGAGGCCCGGCTGGAATTGGCGCCGCCGTCAGCGCCGCACGCAACGGACAAAGGGTCATCCTGCTGGAAAAGCGGGGCTACCTGGGAGGAAATATTACGGCGTGCTATGTAGAAAACTGTAATTATTTTCTGCGGGGAACCCCCTTCCGCTCAGAGGGCATTTACGCAGAGATTGAGGCGAAGGCCTACGAAAAATACGGAAACGACAATTTACGCCAGCGCAATCAGCACGCCTTTTCCAGCGAGTACCTGAAGGTATTCCTGGATGCGTTTGTAACCCAGGCGGGGGTCAAGGTTTTGTTCCATAGCTTTGTGAATGACGTTGTTGTAACGGAAAACCACATTGATGCGGTGATTATCCAGACCAAGAAGGGCCCTGTGGCGGTTAAGGCGGATATCATCATCGATACCACCGGGGATGCAGATGTGGCCTTTGCGGCAGGAGTTCCCTTTGAGCAGGGCCGGGAAAAGGATGGCCTGTGCCAACCCGGCACGGTATCTGTGCGCCTTGCCGGAGCGGATACCCAGGCCCTGCTGAAGAACGGAGACCGGCTCCAGGAAATCGGACGCATTTTCAAGGAGGATTACCGGGCAGGAAAAACAGGGCTTCCCTGTAAGCGTCAGGATTTGCCCTTCGGCAGACTCACTGCGGGGGGACAGATTTCTTATGTGAATTATTCCTGTGCGTATGGTCTGGACCCCACGGATATTCAGGACTTGTCCCGGGGAGAGATGGAATGCAGGCAATATGTGATGGATATTTACCGGTATCTCAAGACCCATTTCGAAGAGCTGAAGAATACGGAAATCGCATCCATCGCCCCGGAAATCGGATTCCGGGACAGCCGCCGTATTGATGGGATGTACCGCTTGACCATTGATGATATGGAATCCGGACGCCATTTTGAAGACTGCATTGCGGTATTCCCCAGATTCTATGATATGCTTTCCCCGGATGCCAACATGGACGGCGATGGGAAGGTGGAGGGGAAAGGCTATGTCGGCCATATTTATGAGCCGGTGGTGGACAACAGAACCTTTGAAATTCCCTATGGCAGTTTGGTTCCGAAGAATGTGGACAATTTGCTGGCTGCTGGCCGCTGCATCAGTGCCGACCATGTGGCGGAGAGCGGCACCCGGGCCATCAGCCTGTGCATGATGACCGGCGAGGCTGCCGGTGCTGCGGCTGCGCTGGCCTTGCAGACGGGAAGAAAGCCCAAGCATATCTGCGTGAAGCAGCTGCAAAGGATGCTCAGAGAGCAGAATATCCACATCCCCGATACAGGGGAGGAGGCAGAAGGATGCGTTTGAAAAGAGGAAAGGGAGAGCGGCTGACCGGTGATTCCGTTCAGGCAATGGCAATGCTTGCACCGATGATGTGTGGCTTTGTTGTTTTTACCTATGTCCCTATTGCATATATTCTGCGCTACTCGCTGTACAATTCCAACGGCTTTAAGGAAAGCTGGGTGGGCCTGAATAACTTTGTCCGGCTGTTTACAAGAGATGCAGCGTATTGGAAATCCCTGGTAACCACCTTTATTCTGGCTTTCGGTAAGCTGCTGATTGAAATCCCCCTGGCAATGATTCTGGCGCTGCTGCTGAACAAGGGAATCAAGGGCACCGGCTTCTTCCGGGTTACCCTATTCCTTCCGGCCATTATTTCCACGGCAATCTGCGGCCTGATTTTCTCACTGATGTTCGCCTCCTATAACGGCATCATCAACACCATGCTGCAAAACTGGGGATGGATTCAAAAGCCCATCAGCTGGTTCAGCAACCGCTGGACTGCCCTGCTGGTGCTGGGCTTGGCCTCTGTATGGAACAATTTCGGCATCAATATGATTTTCTTCCTGATGGCCCTGCAAAGTGTACCAAAGGAGCTGTACGAGTCTGCCAGCATCGACGGCATAACACCGGTGAGACGCTTTTTCAGCATTACACTGCCCATGATTGGGCCAACGTTCCAGTCGGTGCTGCTGATGGCGATTGTCGGCAGCCTGAAGATGGCAGACCTGATTCTGGCCTCTACCAACGGACAGCCTGCGGGTGGAACGGAAGTGGTGATGACCTACGTCTTTAAGTACTTCTTCGGATACAGCGGAAGGAGAGTAGAGGTTGGCTATGCCTCTGCTATGGCCGTGGTTACCGGTATTATCCTGGCCATTGTCTCCTTCATCTATATGCGTATGACCAAGAAGATTGGCAACAGTGTGGAGTGAGAAAGAGAGGTACATGATGAAAAGCATGAAAAAACAAAAGCTCCTTTCCAACGCACTGGTTTTTGTAGTATTGACCTTTATTTTTGTAATTGCGATTTTTCCGGTAATCTACACCATAATGGGTTCCTTTAAGGGCAACATGGAGCTGCTAACCTCCAATACACTGTTCCCCAAGAGGTTTGTTCTGGACAATTATGTTCAGGCCTGGAATATGGCAAACTTTGAAAAATATACCCTCAATTCTATCTTTATGTCCGGAACCATTGTGCTGGGGTCGATTTTTACCACCACCATTGCAGGCTATGTATTTGAGCGGGGCAAATTTCCCGGAAAGAACTTCCTGTTTGGAATGGTGATTTCCTCTATGTTTGTTTCCCTGGGCAGCCTGACCCTGTACCCGACGTATATGATTGCCAAGTTTTTCCACATCAATACCAGCCTGTGGGGCGTGATTATTATCCGGGTATTCGGTCTGAATGTGACGAATCTGTTTATCACCAGATCGTATATTAAAACGCTGTCTACGGAGATTGACGAGGCGGCAAAGGTAGACGGATGCAACTTCTTCTCTATCTTTACCCGGATTATTTTCCCGCTTTTGAAGCCCTTGGTTGCAACCATTGCCATTTTGGAATTCCGCCATTCCTGGAACGACTACCTGATGCCAATGGTGTTTACCCTGTCGAATAAAAACAGAATGCCTTTGATTGTGGGCGTTATGAATCTGAAGGGCTCCGGAGAAGCGGCATCCTCCTGGAATTTGATGCTGGCCGGTTCCTCCATCGCACTAATCCCAATGATTATTGTCTACCTGTTCTTCAACCGATATTTCATTCAAGGCCTGACGGCAGGCGCCGTCAAGGGATAAAACTGGAAAGGATTTGACTCCAATGACAAAAAAGGAATTGATTACCGAATTAAGAAAGTACCGCTGTGCGGATTTGTCCGATGCCATGGATGCTCTGGGCATGGTGGATGTGGGGGTGATGGATGAAAAAATGCGCCCTCTTCGCCCGGGCATTGAATTCAAGGGCTTTGCGCACACGGTAAAGCTGCTGCCCATCAACCATCCCGTCGTCCGCTGCCAGAGCGTGGAGCAGTGGCGGGAGGAGCTGCAAAAGGGCTGCGAGGATATTTACAATTTTAATGATTCCGTTACCAAGGAAAACGCAGAGGATATGGTTCTGTGTATCGATATGGACGGTATCCGTGGCGGCGTGTGGGGCTCTGAGATTACCATGACCATGATGGAAAAGGGAATCAGCGGCGTGGTGGTGGACGGCGGATGCCGGGACTCCTATGAAACCAATCTGGAGCAGGGCCCGGTGTTCTGCACCAGACGAACCTTTACCCATTCCTATGGCCGGGTTATGCGGGGAACCATTGGCGAGCCTATCAACTGTGCAGGCGTAACGGTACGTCCCGGAGACATTATCTGCGCCGATGATGACGGCGTTCTGGTTATTCCCATTGAAGTGGCGGAGGATGTAATCAAGTTTGCCAGAAATCAGCTGGAGGAGGACATTAAGGTTCGCGGCCAGCACTACGAAAATCTGGGCTTTGCTGCCGATGCTACGCTGGATCGCCTGAAATAAGGAATGGTAACGGGAAAAGCGTGGGCCGGTGGTTCCGGCCCACGCTTCCGGAGGGGGAGTTTGCATGAAGTGGTGGGAGAATGCTCCGTGGCGACTGATTCAGACCAATCTGAGAGAAATTGACCTGAAGGATTTGGAGCCGGAGCAGGTGATTTGCGACCTTCGCTCCTTCCATGCTACCGTCCTGATGATAAACGCAGGGGGGATCAGCGCCAGCTATCCGACAAAGCTGCCCTGGCAGTATCAGAATCCTCTGGCAGAGCACGATGGGCTGAAGCGGGTGGTTATGTCGTGCCATGAAAATGGCATCCGTGTCATAGCACGGGTGGATTTTTCCAAGGTTCACGAAGCGCTGTATGCGCTTCACCCACAGTGGGCCTTTCGGACGGCGGATCAGCAGGTGATGAATTACAATGGCTTTGTGCAGACCTGCCCCAACAGTGCATATCAGCAGGAATATGCCCTGCGTACACTGGGGGAGATTTTCGAAACCATTCCCTTTGACGGCCTGTACTGCAATATGGGCGGCTTTCAGACCCGGGATTACAGCTTCCGGGACTACGGCTTCTGCCATTGCGAAACCTGCCGCAGACGCTTTCGGGAAATGAGCGGCTATGCGGAGCTGCCGGAAAAGGAAGACATGGATGACCCTGTATACGTCTCCTATACGGTTTTCCAGAAAAAATGCATCCGGGAATATCGGGCAAAGATGGTGGCTTTCCTGAAAACCTTTGATAGGGATATCTGCTTCGACGACGAAGACTATGCCCGCATCGAGGCCTCTACCGAGCTGCACCGGCGATTGCCCCACTGGATGTACCATGCCTCCAGCAACTGCCGGGCGATTCTCGGCGATGGCAGCAGCGGGATTATCTGCTCAAATACCTCGGTGGATTATATGGGGTATGCACTGCGGGATACGGCAGTAAGTGCCTGGCAGCAGAAGCTGCGGCTATGGCAGAATCTGACAAACCTGGGTGCCCTGGACTATTACATTATGGGCCGCCTGGATAACCACCTGGATCGGAGCGCCTATGACGGTGTGCGGGAGGTTTTTGATTTTCATCGTAAAAATGAAAATGCCTACCGGGGTCTGAGGAATCTGGGCAGAGTGCTTCTGAGACGAGAGGACCGCTGGGTGGCCACGGAGGAGGAAAAGGGCTGGATTCGAACCCTTACGGAGTGCCATATCCCCTTTGCGGAAATCCTGCCGACGGAGTATGCCGCCGCCCACCTGGAGCGCTATGACATTGTCGTCCTGGCAGATCAGCAGTATTTGACCCCGGAGGAGATTCGGGTGACGGATGCTTTCGTCCAAAAGGGCGGAACCGTGCTGGTTTCCGGCGGAACCGGTCTGGCGAATGACCGGGGAAAACGCAAGAATACCCCTGCACTGGCCTGCCAGGGTCTGCACAGGGTTCGGCAGGAGCGGGGAGATATGGCTTCGGCAATCTTCCTGATAGACGAAAAGGAACGCAGGTGCTTCCCGTCCAATCCCAGCTGCGATGCAGTTGCCCTGGGCGACCGGTATCTGTTTATGGAGCCGGAGCCGGATACCGAGGGGCTCCTGAACATGGTTCCGGTACACCCCTTCGGCCCGCCGGAGTGCTGCTATTTTACGGAGATCTCTTCGGAAAAGGCAGTATACCTCCATTCCTATGGGAAGGGAAGGGCGGTTACCGTTCCCTGGTATCCCGGAGAGTTCTATGCCAGAACGGGCTTTGACAATCTGATGTATTTTATGAAGGACGTCCTGATTCAGCTATGCGGTGCACAGCCCCTGGCGGATGCTCTGTCCCCCATGGCAGAGGTGAGCCTATCCGGCAGACAGGACGGAAGTATGCTGGTTCAAATGGTGAACAACAGCGGAATTTTTGGCATGAGCTTTGTGCGCCCGGTTCCTATTGAGGGAATCCACCTCCGGATTCCTGTGCCTGAAAAGCCCAAACAGGTACGAAGCCTTCACGGCACCCAGGTGTCCTGGGATTACCGGGAGGGACGGCTGTGCCTGACGGTTCCCCGCCTGGAGGAGCATGAGGCCATTGAAATACTTCTCTGAGGAGGTGTGCCGGTATGGTTGCAATTATTCTCGAAAAAATTGTGCGGATTTTTTTAATCCTCCTGCTGGGACTGCTGTGCTATCGCAAGGGCTTGCTGGATGATCCATCCATTGGAAAGCTGTCAGATCTGCTGCTGATGGTTATCAATCCGATGGTGATTTTTGTATCTTACCAAATGGATTATGAGCCCCAGCTGCTGCACAACCTGTTTTTGACCATGGGAATATCCGCCGCCGCCTTTGCAGTGCAGATTCTGCTGGTGCATCTGCTGGTTCCCCAGAAGGGAAATGGGAGCATCGAACGTCTTTGCGCCGTCTATGGAAATTGCGGCTTCATCGGTATCCCGCTGATTAGCAGTCTGTATGGCCGGGAGGGCGTATTTTATCTGACAGCCTATTTGACGGTATTTCACCTGTTTTTCTGGACCCATGGCGTTGTGGTGATGGCCGGCAAGACAGATTGGAGGGCCACTGTTCAAAAGCTCCTGTCCCCTGCCATTATCGGTGTCCTGCTGGGGCTTGTGTGCTTCCTCGCCCGGATTCGTCTGCCGGAAACGGTTGTGGGAGCGATGGATTCTGTAGGTAGCATGAATACGCCGCTGGCTATGCTGGTTGCAGGCGCAACCCTGGGCCAGTCGGATTTCCGCAGCTGCTTCGGAAACATGAGGGCCTACTGGATTTCTGCGCTGAAGCTGCTTTTGGTGCCGTTGGCGACGATTGTGCTTTTGCTGCCGGTGAAGGCCCCGGAGATGATAGCGGCAGTGCTGCTGATTGCTGCGGCCTGCCCCACAGCAGCCAGCTGCACCATGTTTGCGCTGAGGTACAAGGGTGACGGATTCTATGCCTCCCGGATTTTTGCGGTGACGACGGTTGCCTGCGTGCTGACAATCCCGGCGGTTGTGTGGTTGGCAGAGCTTCTTGGGGTGCTCTAGCAGCGTGATATAGGAAGAATCGGGGATAGCCCGGAGCGTGCCCCCGAGGCGCCCTTCCAGGCTGCCTCCCGGAAATGTCCGGCTCGCTCTTTCCGGGGTGAGCGGAAAAATGCGGGCTATTCAAATAAAGATAGCGTTATATCCTGTCTCTTATACACATCTCCGAGCCCAC